>NZ_JADNJD010000030.1:0-16256 GCF_015554745.1 Anaeromassilibacillus sp. 1001302B_160321_C8
CTTCATTCTACCAGAGTTCTGCAAACCATGTCTTCTTTTATCCTCTTTTCAATTTGCGAAACTTATTGTACCTTATCCTCATTTGGTGCATTGCTTTGAAATGTACTCAATCTATATATTAAACACATTTCAAAACAATACATACATCATGGCAGGACGGCAGACGTATGAATGTCGTCCTGCCATGAGTTGTATTTGACTTGATCAACCGCCGAAGCTGTTCATAGTACCCTGCAGAGCAGTATCGGTCTCCTGAAGCTTCTGAGCAGCAGTGTTCATAAGCTTTGCGTACTCTTCGAGCATCTGGGAGAAGTTGGTGAAGGTAGACTGCATGCTTTCGTATTTTGCAACGAACGCATCCTGAGCATCACCTCTCCACACTTCGTTCAGACCCATAATGAGGGTGCGCATTTTGCTCATTGCCTCATCATGCTGTCCCTTAAGAGTGCGCAGATCGTTTGCCTTGCCGTTGAGCAAGTCGGGTGTCACTTGAATAAGTGCCATAGTAGTTTCCGCCTTTCAATAAAATATTTATTTGATGCCAAACGGCAGTCAAACCAAAGTAGTTTCTTCCTCAGCAATAAACTCTCCTATTGCAGAAAGTTTAATGAGTGCTTCGGAAATTTCAGTAAGAGTTTTTGCGAGTTCGCCATTAACGGATTCTAACTTCAACCGGCAAGCATCTGCAGCTGCACCGGTCCAACCGGAATCTATATGACTTTCCGCTTTCTTAATTTGATTTTTTATAGTTTCAACCTCATCTGAAGCTTCTTTGAGCTTCATTTGATAATGAGTTAAAACATCAACAAAGGTGATTTCATCCATTTTTTACACCTCGATTATTGTAATATAGTCGCCGTTCCACACACCAGCATTTTCTAATGTTTCATCTGCCTTGAGTTGACGACCAATTCTGTTGCAAAACAACTCTGTTGTTGCTGTCCGCAAAAATAAATCCGGATTATATCCATTCAAAGCTTCCACAATATCATCTTTAAGTTTATCAATGGTGATATTTGTAGGTACTTCAAGATCATACAAATAAGCCTTTGAGATATTTGTGACTGTAACAATAATACTTTCCACTAAACAGCACCTCTTTCCTTACTGAGATTGAATTGCAAGTTTATTTGTTCTTCAATTACTACAGGCGGCAAAGCCTCAAAGCACAAAACATCATTTTCATCAGCAACCAAAGAAATCGTGCAATTGTTCACAGCAACAAACAAACTATTGTAGATTGCATTATATAAGTTATTTCCTTTTCGATGAATCTGAACACTCATATATCCACAATTACCGGTAAGGATCTTTGCGATTGTTTTCGTTGCTGTCTCATCCTTGATGTGCTTTTTAATGCGCATTTCGGCTTCGTCATGATTAAATTCTTCTATTTGTTTATGTACATATTCGGCTTCTTCAAACAACATCATCTCCCTAATATCACACGGTTGTGATGAGAGAATCTCATAAGGAATGATCTCCTTTAAAGGAACTGTATCTGCAATACGAATTAAGTACTTCCCATCGCCAAAATGTTCGAGGAAAGTAACTATACCTTCCTTTTCCATAATGTAAACAGAAGCCTTCTTTCCAGATTTAAGGTTTGTTGAAAACATCCCAACCGTTTCTGCGTTACAAATACAGTCAATTGCCTGTCTAAGACCAGGAACAATGTACAGAATACCATCCAAATCATATCGAATAAGTTTCTTTCGCTCCATCTTGCGCACATGTTGCCTAATTAGTGATTTTGTATCTACATTTGCATCTGTAAAAGCTTTTTCATCAACACCAAAAACACTTTCGTAGCCCAGAAGAGCAGCAATAATCAATATTTCTTTGGAGGATAACTTAACTTGAAAACTGTCTCCCATGGTAGCCCTCCGTTAACCTTTCTCTACAAGATCCTCAATTTTTGAAATCTCGTATTCTTCTCTAACGGTTTTAGTAACGGCCGCAATGTTAGTTACCTGCATTTCCTCAACACTGTCTGCTACTAATTGCTGAACCTTACCCTGAGAAGCAATGCTATCGTTGTGCTCTACATGAGCTATACTATCAGAAACGATAGCCGTGTTGTAACCCACACTCACACTATCCATTAGCGTAGTCATGCGGTTTAATGCTTCTTTATTCCTTTTCTCATTTTCCTGATAAGTGCTAGCTATTGGTAACATAGTGTTCTTTAAGGATTGCAATGTGTCATTCCCACGATTTAAAGCATCAATTGCTCCGGAAAGTGCCTCTAGTGCGATTGCAGATTGTGGGTAGGATGGCAATTCCACATCATTATGCATTTCGTTGGAAACCTGTCTAAGCCTACTTAAGACCTCGTCAGAATCAGAGGCAACCTTGACCAAAATATCTGTTAATTTTTCTATTTCCGCTATATCTACTCTAATCATAGTACCGCCTCTTTACTGTATCATCTTAATCTTAATGCATTTACCATTGGCAAACTGATAGGAAAGACCTTCTCCAGCTTCCATATCACGCTCTGTAAACTTGAGGTTGTTCTGGAAGTACTCATGTTGTGCTGGTGAACCGTTCATAACCAATCCGTTCTGATTTGCAACAATGACTCTTGTGAGGGACTCAATTTCATTGTATTTAGCTATGTCGGACATTCTTCCTGAGCACAACACAATAACTCCAAGATCTTGAGCCATTCTACAAATTCTTTCCATAGTGTTTTTACTACTATCGGATACTTTGTCAACAAATTCCTTTAAGTCGTCTATAACGATGCAAAGGAGTTCGTAGTTGGAGATGAAAGTTTTCTCGTTAAAAGCCTCACCATCGATTTGTCTCGCTTGATTTTGTGCTTTCTTGCGCTCATTTAAGTGACCTACGAGTTCGTCCAATATTGTTGTAACTGCAGCATCATCTTCAACGCAAGCATATTTGTGCACGGAATCTTGAATTCCCTGCAAAGCTTTAGCAGGACTGTCAAAAACAAATATCTTAGAGTCTGCAAACACAGATGCAACCATACCAGTTATTTGTGCCAATTTTCTGGTCTTTCCAGAGTGCACCGAACCGGAAATCAGCAATGAATAGTTGGTGGAGAGATCAACAAATGAGGTCCTGATGTCTTCACAGTTGATGCCTACAGGGATCAATGTTCTAACCGAGTAATCAGACGCCATATCCTCATATGTTACTGTTTCAGGCATTACTGGAATCGGTTTGGGACGTGAACCCGTCCATGCTGCATTCATTTTTGCTGCGAGTTCCTTAACGGCCAACATCATCTCTCGATCATTTTCACCGCTAGCAGAAAGTGCTGTCTGGAATTCTACCGGGGGATTCCCTTTATAGAAAGCTCTTCCAAGAATCTTAGGTAGTGTCATTCCGTCCAAACGACCGACAACGGTGGCATAATCGCCCTTATCTGTCAATTCAAAAGCTACGGCCCCACGAATGTTTTGCAACACTTTATACCGAACACCAGAAGTGCTATTTGCGGTATAAATCAAGTAGATACCGTATGTTGCCCCATCACGAGCAATGGTCACAAACAGATTTTCTAAATCTGGATAAAGATCAAATATCGGAATGATGTTATCGATGGCGATAACTATTGCCGGCATATCTGATGACACAGATTCACGATACGCTTTAAGCGAGCTCACAGCGTTTTGTAGGAATTTGCGCTTTCGTGATTCAAATTCCTGCATAATAAGTTTTTCAAATTTGAAAAACTTTTCTTCTTCGCTGTCAAGTGCAATACCGCCAACATGAGGCATTCCACTAAACATGCTCATACTCCAACCGCCGCAGTCTAATATGTAAATATTGACATCCTGCGGAGAGTAGTGCATTCCAAGAGACAAAACAACCGTCTTAAGCAAACTAGTTTTTCCTGTCCCTGGAGCACCATAAATTCCATAGTGACCTTCAGATGCAAGATCCATATACTGAGTTCCTTGTGACTGTTGTTTAGGAGCATCATATTTACCAACAGGAAATGTCAACCATTTCGGAGACTCTTTCCACTCAACTCCGTCAAAACTTCCCGCTTCTTTAATATCATTCAAGTACATTTTTTCAGGAAGCTCTGGCATCCAAGGTCCTTGAAGTTGTTCTATATTATTCTCTCTTGCGACACTGCAAATATAACGAACAATAGCTGTCAATTCATCCAAATCGGACTTGAAGCGAGTTTTTTCATCAAAAACAGTTTTAATGCGTTTACCAGTAACATCTACAACCCTTACCTGATTGCCAATGTTCTCTTCGGTATTAACAGCGCCAAAATAAGGTGCTCCACTCCAGAACGACTGGAACAAATCAAAATATTCATCTTCGCCAACACGAATATATGAACGACCTGCTTGAGTCAACTTGGCTGCATCTGGGCGTTTGATCATCTCACGGCTATCATTTACATCCTGGACCTTTAGGCACAGGCGAAAACGAGAGTTACTTTGAATCTGATCGTCAACAACGCCACCCGGTTTCTGAGTTGCAAGTACTAAGTGAATGCCTATACTACGACCGACACGTGCAGCACTTATCAAACCCGACATAAATTCGGGTTCTTCTTTTTTTAGTTCGGCAAACTCATCGGAAACAATGATCAAATGAGGCATTGGCTCTGTAGCATCTCCGGCCTTATACAATTTTTGATATTTATCGATGTGATTGACGCCATATCGATCAAAAATTGCATATCTCCTCTTAATTTCGCTTTGCAGAGAAATAAGAGATCGAGAGATGTTAGCTCCTATGTTGGTAATCTTTCCTACCACATGAGGAAGTGGTTCGAGAAGATTTGCCATACCGCCGCCTTTGTAGTCAATAATAACAAAGGACACATCATGAGGATGGTAACACAGTGCCATTGACAAAATCCAAGTCTGCAAGAGTTCACTTTTACCAGAACCTGTTGTTCCGGCAACCAAACCATGTGGACCGTGTTTCTTTTCATGGATATCGAAATGAAACAGCTTATTGCCGGCCATCATTCCGATAGGAGCCGCCAGACTCTTATAGGGGACAGATGAATTCCATCTGCTTAATACATCTAACTGTTCAACGGTTTGTGCTCCAAATCCTTGCAGGAAAGTTATTCCGTTAGGTAAACCGACCGTGGTTGCGAAACCATCTAATTCAACAGCTGCCATTCTGCGGGCAAAAGTATCCCACTGAATATCATCAGTGCTAGGATCCATAGTGAAATAAAACTTGTTGTTCGCTTCGTTGCGATCAAAGACACATGGACCATTGTCCACGTCAACGATGCATTGGCAATCATTAGGCAGCATATACATATCGTCAAAAAGGAACATGGATGTGATACCCATGGATGGGTTGTTCACAAATAGGTTATGCATAATCTCTTCCTTTTCGACCATATCTTTAGAACCGAATATAAATATATAAAACGGCTGGGGAATTACTTTTTGACCATAGGATCCATCCTTCATCTCCTCGCGTCTCTTTTTCAATACGTCATTAAACATCTCACAAAGGTTGTGAGCATTCTCTTTGTCAAACGCCAGGGTTCTAAACTGCCTATTGTCATCCCAAACATGAGGCAACCATTTCAGCGATTCCCATTTTTCTCGCTCTTTGGCATCGAAAATGCCGACTACTCTAACATCTTCAAAACAATGGGCTGTTGTTAGAGAAATGAGCATATTCTTAATTAACTTAATGGTTTTATCTCTGGATCCAACAAAACCAATTGAGTTTTTATTTAATAATGAAATTCTAGCGGGAACGTTATCAACAATGCGTGTTTCTTCTATGATTTGCTCGGATAACTCACGAATCTCGTCGTCCTCCATTTGAAAACCATTACTATCCGTTCTGCTCTTTACAGCAACGCAAAGGTTTTCATAACCCATACCAACACGAACATCAAGAAAATCTCTATCGGAAGGCATTCTCTCCCAAAAGTTTCTTTTTAACCCGTAAAGGATGTTCATGCATTCTCTTGGCTCTGGGTTTTCTTTTGCAATAATCTCCCTTTGAACTTTAGCTACAGATTCGATACGTGCTTTTTGATCATCAATGTAGGCACCGTATTTTTCTCTTCTCATTGCTTCGTATTGCTCAAGAGTCATCTTACGTCTCTTATTCGAGCCTGTTGAAGTTGCAACACTGGCAATTGGGGAAACCAGGCTGGCAGCTCTAGCAGCAAGTAATGCAGGTGATGCGGCAGAAGTCATCATATTAGCTGCAAACATAGCGCCAGTTCCAGCAAGAGAAGCAAACATGCCTCTACTTTTTTCAAACTTTTGCCCCTTGTTTGGAGCATTTGCAAGGATAATATCCTGATTAGGCAGTTGGTCCTGAGTACGGGGAGACCGTCTATATTTCAGGTGCAACGAATCGGCCGATACATGAGATGCGGCATCAGCTGAGTTGTCTTCTATTTTTTTGATTTCAATTTTATCACCCACATTTTCAAATGTGAGTGTTCCATTTATAAGTTTAATCTGGGCGCTTAATATAGATAAAACATCCCCAGACTTCATTTTCGCAATGCTGACTCTTTTTCCATTCAAAAAGAGACCGTTTGTGCTTCCTTGATCTTCAACACGTACATTTCCAGCTTCATTCTTGAGCACAAAGTGTGAACTTGATACAAAGGGCAGTTTTAACACCACATCGTTAGAATCGGATCTGCCAAACTTCAAAATGCAATTATATGGTAGTTTGATGCTCTTTTCGGAAGTGGATGTTTCGGAGCTCAAATATAATACGGTTTTTGTCGCGTTGTTAAGCACCAGAATAGTATTAAGCGGAACAACCTCTTTTTCGAAATTATAGGCTTTTCTCGCATTAACGCACACACCTGTGTTTTTCCATTTGATAACAATCTGCCCACTTGCAAAGTCTGCAATTTGGATATTGTCTTTCTTATTTGAACCTATAGATATCTCCTGTCCATATTGGAGTGCAAAAGAATATAGGTTTTCGTTATGTAATAAAACTGCTGTTATTACCATGTTATTCCCCTCAAATCACAGTTTTTTTGCCTGCAAATCATCTAATGTCAATGCAAATAATAGTGGTGTTATCTTTCCCACCATTATTTAAGGCTCGTTGTAATAGTTGTTTGGTTGTTCTCGCCGGAGACATTCTTTTACTTAGGACGTCTGCTATCTCTGTTTCATCAACCATATCTGTAAGACCATCGCTAGTAATTAAAAAACGATCTTCTTTTATTAACTCACCAGATATTACGAATGGTTCGATTTCCATCTCTTCTGGGAAAATCCCAATATTTTGTGTAAGTTTAAATTTCTTCTTTGGTAGGATAGCGTTCGCTCCATGAATTCGAAGAAAATTTTCCTTTTCGGTGTGCTCATGAAAAATAGGCTTTAACACATTGTCTCTGAATAAGTAAATCGGGCTATCGCCAATATTACAAAGGTAATAATTCTCATCCCTAAAACACAACATCGATGCAGTTGTCCCTATGCGTTGTTTTATGACATTCAACATCTCGTTACATGTTACGGTATTTGCCTGTTTGCAAATATTTACTAGCTGAGCAATTGTATCAGGACGATCTTTTATCTCAGAAATAGCCGAGCATGCCACATCCGTAGCTATGCGTGATGCAACCTCTCCAGCCTTAATGCCACCCATTCCATCAAAAATCCCCATTAATATCGAAGCGGAGGTTCTACCATAGAACCTGATAGGTCTCAAAGTAGCATTACCTTCGAGCTTCTTACCATTGAAACAAAAATTGTCTTCATTTTTGTCTCTGCAATTTCCTGGATGACTAACTACACTTGCACTAATCTTCATGACTTTTTCCTTTACGTATTGATATCGGAGTATATCTCCTTCATCTCCGGAGTATAGATTCCGAAAATCTCTAACAGGGAATAAGTTTCTTTGTTTTGGGAAAAAACAAATAATAGCGATAGAAACACACTCCATGTCATTTTACGCTTGCGAGTTTCAATAGCAACCAGTGTTTGTCTACCTACACCAATCAAAGTTGCAAGTTCAGCCTGAGAAAGATGGAGCATCGTTCTCAAGGCAACCATATTCTTTGTCATGTTTTCAATAGACATCTCTTTTATTTTTTCGTCAAGTTTATATGGCATCTTATTACCTCATTTCCTACATAATCCCTTGCAAATTTTGAAAGAGCGCCATTGTCTTGCATAGAACTAAAAGTTCTTCACCAATAATATTTACTCGAAAACATAATAAGTATACCACTCCACTTTATATATGTCAATAAAAATGCGACATTTTGTCGCAAATAATTTTACGAATTTTATTCAATTTTTGATGCAAACAGTATAAAAATGTCAGAATATACATACCCTTAAGTTTTATTTCTACGCAACCAAACCATCTTTTCTCTAAACTATGTTATAGAATGTTTTTGCGAATGAAGCATTAAAGCCTCATTCGCTTTTCTTTTTTATAAGTATTTAGTTCCTGTTCCTCTACCATACCACTTTCATTTTTCAGATAAGTAACAAACTCTTTTTTTCTATCCTCTGTTAGGCAGGCCCAGTTCTCTAGTATCAAAGGATCGTGGAGACGCTCCTCCGCAGCTCTTCTCGCTTTGACTGCAGATTGAAAGGTTGGGTGGGTGCCCAGATTGTAATGCTTGCCCTGGAAGTTGATGAATGCGTGCCATCGGTCGTGCTTTTTATCGTGCCACACTCCAGTGTGACCCGAGGTGTTGTTGCTTCGAAGTCTCTTCGAAACTACAATAAGCTCACGGGAAGTCACTAAGGAACAGACTGCTAATCTGTATCATAGGAATTTCACCTCTGCCGGGTACTCCGCCAGCTCCGTAGAGAAGTATCATTATCCTTCTGACTGTCATCGCCGTAACAGGGGCAACCTGTTACTTATACCGGGAGTTCTCGCTGTTCTGCAATGCAGAAGTCACGGCGTACCCGATAAGGTGGCTAAAATCATCAGAATTAAAGTCTTAGTGAATGATTTATTCAGTTGTCAAAATACAAGTGAAAGGGCTGACCTTTTTGTGGTTCGGAATTAACCCCTTCACTCATTTGGACAAAGGGGGTCAAAATGCACACCCAAAATCACCCCTTTTTCAAAAATTTCTTGAAAATATTTTTTTAGAAACAAAAAAGCCGCCTATTTCCCTCGTAATTGAGGTCAATAGACGGCGGGTAGAAATATTCATATTTTTGGTGTATAATAAGAGTTAATCAAAAGAAAAATTTGAATTTTCTGTTGCGAAAGAGAAGAAAAAATATTATAATATCAACATTGGGAATGAGGCGCTCCCATGGGTAATAACCCCTAAACCGCAATTATGCTGATGGCTTCTGCGAAAACCACGCAGAAACTGTCAGCTTTTTTAGTTCCTGTGGTATAAGGAGGATTATATGTTAACGAGTATTGCTATTATTTTGTTGTTCGGGTTACTGGTGGGATGGATATTTTCAAAAATGAAATTACCAAGCTTGCTGGGAATGATTATCGTGGGAATTGTATTAAGTCCACATTGTTTGAATTTAGTAGATGACTCGATACTTACTATATCAGGAGATTTGAGACAGATTGCATTAGTT
Organism: Anaeromassilibacillus sp. 1001302B_160321_C8; assembly: GCF_015554745.1. Classification (NCBI taxonomy): domain Bacteria; kingdom Bacillati; phylum Bacillota; class Clostridia; order Eubacteriales; family Acutalibacteraceae; genus Anaeromassilibacillus; species Anaeromassilibacillus sp. 1001302B_160321_C8. The sequence goes on from NZ_JADNJD010000030.1 coordinate 9,540, forward strand.
ATTATTCTGACAAGAGCTGGCTTGTCTTTAAATTTTTCTGATTTGAAAAAGGTAGGTCGTCCGGCAATTCTAATGTGTTTTGTACCGGCATGTATTGAAATGATGGGAACAATAATTTTCGCACCGTTATTATTAGGTGTATCTATTCTGGATGCAGCAATCATAGGAAGTGTCATAGCTGCGGTATCTCCTGCGGTGGTTGTTCCAAGAATGATAAAACTGATAGAGGATGGATATGGTACGGACAAGAGTATTCCACAGTTAATTTTGGCGGGAGCATCTGTGGATGATGTGTTTGTGATTGTAGTGTTTACCGCACTTACTACTTTAGCTTCAACAGGGGAAGTATCTGCAATAAGTTTCATACAGATACCGACATCTATTTTGCTGGGAGTTCTTTTAGGCGGAGCAGTAGGAACTATTCTTGTATGGTTTTTTAGAAGATTTCACATACGTGATTCCGTAAAGGTGCTTATCATTCTAAGTGTTTCATTTCTACTGCTTGAATTGCAAAATAGACTGGAAGGTATTGTGCCGGTTTCAGGGCTGTTGGCAATAATGAGTATGGGCATTATCATCAATCAAAAATATGATGTGTTGGCAAAGCGTCTATCCGTAAAATATAATAAGCTTTGGCTTGGAGCAGAAATATTCCTATTTGTATTGGTTGGGATTGCGGTTGATTTGAAGTATGCATTAGCGGCAGGTGTTGTAGTGATTTTGTTAGTAATTTTGGCGTTGGTATTTAGGATGATGGGAGTAGCAGTATCGCTTGTCAAAACAAAGCTAAATAAAAAAGAGCGTCTATTCTGTATGGTTGCATATACACCAAAGGCAACAGTTCAGGCAGCGCTTGGAACGGTACCGCTTGCGATGGGGCTGTCTTGTGGAGAGATTGTCCTTACGGTTGCGGTAATATCTATTTTAATAACAGCACCTTTTGGAGCGATATGTGTTGATAATTCGTATAAAAAGCTATTATCAAAATAAGAGTGAAATTTCAGTTTGTCGGATTTACTCTAAAATTAGCAAAGACCGCTTACGTCGTGTAGGCGGTCTCTTTTTGTGTTTAGAAATATTTGATTTTGACCTTTCTTTTCTTGGCTGAAAGCACCTTGCAGAGAACATCGTCAACTCCGTCGGTGTATCTGCCTTGTGCTATCAGGCTGTTCTTCAAACGGATAAGTGATTGTATCACTCTGCTGTATTCGTCATCATTAAGATAGATATGGAACTTTTCTTCTCTCACAGTCGCTTCCTCCATTCATTGAATTTTGCTCTGATTACCGAAACATCTGCTTCGACATCAGAATAAATAAAGATATGTACGCTTTTGAAAACTGCTTTTACTCTATCGGCATACTCCGCTTCCGTTTCGGTTGTCTTAAAAGGGAGTTTTACAAGTTTTATATTTCGCTGCTTGCATAGATGGCTTTTGAGAACCTCCATATGTTCTGAGCCGTTCGTAAATTCTATCGCCAGCTTTTCTGACGGAATGTAGGTTTCAAGTGGTATCCCTAATAGTTTATCTGAACCGAGCTGTACCTTTAATCCTTTTTGATTGGCGTAATAGGCGACAGCCAAGCCGGGGAACACGGAGCGATATTCTTTTTCGCACACAGTGCATTTTTCTCCGATAATTGTTCTTTCGTTGATTTTTGCTTTCCAAGAGTGTCCGAGTGAACATTTCCACCACACACTTTTCATCGACCTTCTTGATACTTGTGCCGGTAGCAGAGAGTTTTTTTCGTAATCCCATTCAGCAAGCAGTTTCCTGTCCGTTGTGGCTAAATCATTGTATCCTACAAGAACCGCCCTGTCCGCACAAACCGGGCATACTGTTCCTTTTACACGAGCATTGATAACGGACTTCCACTCATTGCCACAGGTCTTACACTTCCACCAAACATTGCGTCTTGATTTTGCGTTTACCTCATCAGGCATTAGGGGATAATTTCTTTCTGCCCACTCGGCGGCAAGGTCAGGGTGCGTAGTCGCCAAGTCATTAAATCCTTTGAGCAATGTATATCCACTACAATACGGACATCTGCTCCCACCGGAACGGGTTGAAATAAGAGTGTGCCACTCGTTTCCGCAATCTTTGCATTTCCACCAAGCCTTACTGTTTGCAAAGGCTGTCACCATTGTAGGCAGCAACGGAAGATTTCTGTCAGACCATTCAGCAGCAATATCGGGATACTGTGAAGCAAGGTCATTGAATCCGGCAAGGACTTTATTATGTGAGCAGTATGGACAGCCTGTGCCGTTTACCGTTCTGCTTTTAACGCTTGCTTCCCATTCGTGTCCGTGTTTACATTTCCAAATAATCTTCTTATGAGAAGCGACAGATACCTCGGTAGGCTTTAATTTGTTCTTTTTAGACCACTCCTGAGCCAACAGGGGCTTCAATGTGGCTAAATCATTGATACCCTCTATTACTCTCGCTCCTGAGCATATCGGGCATTTCTCGCCCTTTGAACGAGCTTTGACGCTCGTTTCCCACTCGTGTCCGCAAGCACCTTTCCACCACACTCTTTTATTTGAACCGAAGGTTATCTTATCCGGCGTTAGCGGTAAGTTCTTCTCTGACCATTCAGGAATAAGCTCCGGATGAACGCTTGCTAAACTGCCCGTCATAGTACAACCACCCCTTCCTTTGTGATTATCCCAATTATATTGAGAAAATCGGGATTGGTGTAGTTTGCGAATAATAAGAAAGACCTTGGGAGAAAATATCTCTCAAGGTCAATAAGTGATTCCTCAGTTAGAATTTTATCTTTCCTGTCGGGCAATAAGAGTGGTTACACTATAATAAATCATCACTAAACCCGCACTTAAAATTGCCCCGCCAATAATATCAGTAATCCAATGAACACCGGATATCAACCTGCCAATTACCATAAAAGCAGTAAATGCAATTAAAGCAAAGGCAAATGCTCTTTTCATTTTTGTATTTCTAATTCTACTGTTTAGCTGCATAACAGCTGTCGGCATAACACACATAACAAGCAAGGTTGTCGATGATGGATACGAAGCTTCAAGAAAACCGTTAATCAATACCGGGCGGTAATTGACAACATAAAATTCAAAAAACAAATATGCCGCCATTACAACAATATAGAATGCTCCCAACACCAAAATACTGGAATCGACCTTGAATAAGCTTTTTCTTTTAATAAGCTGTATAAGTCCAAGCAACGCAAATCCCAAAATAAAGCAAAGCGGTATCAGTCCTAACCAGTCCGTAACGGTATATATTGCCATATGCACACCTGTCAGGCTGTGGATAAAGCCGTTCAAGGTTGCAAATCCAACAGAAGAGTTTTGTGGCCCGATGGGCTGAACATCAATAAGGCTTATTGCCACTGTCCACAAAATAAATAACACTACCATTGCTATTCCTGAAAGCAATACTTTTTGACTTTTTTCTTTTTTCATTTTTATCAATCCTTTGCCATAATTATTTGGCTTTCGCCTGTTTACAATATAGGTGGAATGAATAAAAATGAAAAGAATTTCACCGTCACATTGGCGACACGCTTCGTATCATCGCCATTTTATCAGCATCAGAGACTTTATCGCCAAGAAAACAAAAGTGAAAAAGGCTGCATAAGGTTGAAGTGTTATCATAAATTCTATTGTAGCAACTGTGCTTAACACAATGGATATTTGATGTTTGTGTTTCAACCAAAACACTGCTTCATAATTTTGTAGAGCGAGAAGCAAAACACCTGTAAGTACAATTCCAAATACAATAATTAAATACGGTATTTTGATATACTGCGGGGTACCTGTCAGCGAAAGTAAAGATACCTCTTTTATAATCTCATCACCCTTTTGTCCAAAGAAAGGCAGAAACAGAAACATAATCAAACTGCAATCGAGTAAACCAAACACTAAGTCTCTTGTATGTTTTTCCTTTTGCTTATTATCCTCGTCAGCAATTTTAAGTATTTCTTCACCGGACAATAACTCATCTATTGACACTGAAAAAAACTTTGAAATTGCTTTTAATGACTCGATATTGGGAACTCCTCTGCCGGATTCCCACTTAGAAATTGCAGTGCGAGACACAAATAACGCTTCCGCAAGTTCTTCCTGCGTGAGTCCTTTTTCTTTCCTCAACTCTTGTAATTTTTCACTTAATTCCATAATAAACATTCCTTTTGCACTCAGATACGAATGTATCCTTTATTAGAAATGGGCAATCCCACTATGGGACTGCCCATTCATTCCGTAAATTATGCGATTTTTTAGTCTCTGCACCGTTTTTAGCACCGATTGGTGTAAATTTGGTGTAAAGAGGTAAATTTATTCGGTTTGGAAAGTCCCGAAACCCGCATAAATACTGGGGTTTTCTTACTTGTCGTTCGGTAAGGACTTCATTGTCGGGAACAGCAGGACGTCGCGGATGGACGCTGCATCGGTCAGCAACATCACCAGACGGTCCACGCCGATGCCCAGACCGCCTGTGGGCGGCATACCGTATTCCAGCGCGGTCAGGAAATCCTCGTCCACATCGCATGCTTCCTCGTCGCCCGCCGCCTTGAGCGCCGCCTGCGCCTCGAAGCGCTGGCGCTGGTCGATCGGGTCGTTCAGCTCGGAGAATGCATTCGCATGCTCGCGCCCAACGATAAAGAGCTCGAACCGCTCGGTGTATGCCGGATTTCCCGGCATCTTCTTCGCCAGCGGGGAAATCTCCACCGGATGGTTCATCAGGAAGGTGGGCTGGATGAGCTTTTCCTCACAATATTCGTCGAAGAACAGGTTCAGGATGTCGCCCTTCTTGTGGCGCTCCTCATACTGGATATGATGCTCCTTGGCCACAGCCTTCGCCTCTTCGTCGGTCGCAATCGCATCAAAGTCCACGCCCGCATACTTCTTGACCGCATCCACCATGGAAATGCGCGCAAACGGCTTGCCCAAGTCGATCTCCACATCGCCGTAGGTGATCACCGTCGTGCCCAGTACCCTCTGCGCCACGGTACGGATGAGCTCCTCAGTGATGTCCATCATGCCGTTGTAATCGGTGTACGCCTGGTACAGCTCCAGCATGGTGAATTCCGGGTTGTGGCGGGTGTCCATTCCCTCGTTGCGGAAGCAGCGGCCCAATTCATAGACCTTATCGAATCCGCCGACAATCAGCCGCTTGAGGTAAAGCTCCAGCGCAATGCGCAGGTACATATCCATGTCCAGGGTATTGTGGTGCGTGATAAACGGCCTTGCCGAAGCGCCGCCCGCGATGGTGTGCAGCACAGGGGTCTCGACCTCCAAGAAGCCCTTTTCATTGAGGAAATTGCGGATCTCCGTCACAATCTGGGAACGGCGCACAAACGTATCCTTGACCTCCGGATTGACGATCAAGTCCACATAGCGCTGGCGGTACCGCAGGTCGGTATCCTTCAGGCCGTGGAATTTCTCCGGCAGCGGCAGCAAGGACTTGCTGAGCAGCTTGATCTCCTTCGCATGGACCGAGATCTCGCCCCGTCTCGTCTTAAAGACAAAGCCGCTGACGCTGATGATGTCGCCCAAATCCCAGCAGGCCTTCATTTCCTTATAGGTCTCTTCCCCGACCTCGTCGATCTTGACATAGACCTGCATCCGGCCCGTCTTGTCGTGGATATCCAGGAAGCTGGCCTTGCCCATATCGCGCCAGCTCATGACGCGGCCCGCAATGCAGACGTCCTGGTTTTCCAGCGTCTCAAACTGGTCGCGGATCTCCTGCGCATAGTGATCCCGCGGGCAGGTTGTAATCGCAAACGGGTCTTTCCCCGCCTCTTGGAGCTTTGCCAGCTTATCCCGGCGGATCTGGAGGAGTTCGTTCAATTCCTGTTCGGTCTGCACAGCCTGCGGCTGCTCGTTCTTATTTTCGCTCATGTTCAGCTCTCCCTATCTTTTGCCGGCGCTCGGGGCGCAGGCTTCCTTGTTTCCCTTAGAAAAAGAAAAAGCGGCCGGGACGCGCTTCGCCGCCATCCACACGCCGCCTTGTTTCTTATTTGGAGATGGCGAGCACCTCGTACTCCATCATCCCTGCCGGAACCTCCACTTCGATCTTGTCGCCGATGCCGTGGCCCAACAGGGCCTTGCCCACGGCGGACTCATCGGAGATATTGCCGGAAAGCGGGTCCGCTTCGTTGGAACCGACAATTTTATAATTGTAAACGTCCGTCTTGCCCGTGCGCGGATTGTTGACGCGCACCTCGACCTTGGAACCAATGTGAATATTCTCGTTGCTGAGCTCGCTCTCGTCAATGACCTTCACATTTTTCAGTGTGACTTCAATGTCCGCAATGCGCGCTTCCATGATGGCCTGTTCGTTCTTTGCCTCGTCGTATTCGCTGTTCTCGGACAGGTCGCCGAAGGACAGGGCCACTTTAATTTTTTCTGCAATTTCTTTTCGTTTGACACTTTTGAGCTCTTCCAGCTCCTGCTCCAGCTTTTCCAGGCCCTCCTGGGTCAAGATCACCTGTTTTCCTGCCATATACTCTTACCACCTTTTATGATCGCCCCGCCCGCGGCGCGGCGTTTTGAAAAATGCGTACATTTCTTTTTATTATAATGATGCCGCCGCCCCGTGTCAACACTTGCCGGGGCTAAAATCGTCCGGTCCATATCCCATAACATTTTTACTTGATTCCATGGTAGTGTCAAGTATTTTTCGCAAAATGGTTTGCAGGCCCTGGCATGAGAGAAGTCAGCCAGCAATGGAGGCATCCT
>NZ_JADNJD010000031.1:0-11487 GCF_015554745.1 Anaeromassilibacillus sp. 1001302B_160321_C8
ACTACTACAGAGTCTATGCCATCGGCACGCCGGGCCAGAGCACGGGCGTTTACACCACCCTGCCGGGCCAGAACGCTGTGAAACATTGTACCGTGACGATTGCGTAAGTGCTTTCGTAGACAAATGTTGTGCGTCTGATTGGCAGATCGGAAACAATAAAATAAAAGGGAAGGCTTTTCCCTAATAAACAGCAAGGACCCAATCCTGGAACTCCCGGGATTGGGTCCTTCTGTATTTGATGCTTCTATTTCTCACATGTGGTGGAACTGTAATTTTTGCCTGTATGAAAATTTTTGCTTGCCTCTGTAGGGCCTTCCCATATGGAGCGGAAAACAAACTCCTTGCAGCTTGCTTTCGTAGGGAACGCCGTAGGCGCGAAAGACGCCGTGCGTCCGCGAAAGGCACTGTGTGCCTTTGGGTCGAAAGGGATGTTAACCCAATTGGAGCGGTAAAATAATTTGTACCGAAGTGGACATTTTGAGCCTATTAAAACGTTTGGCGATCGTCTTTTCTCCCAGACTTAGGGAAACCCCTACTTTTAACGGATGGGCATGAAAAAGAGAGAAAACCACCCGGATTTTGCTTGAAACCTTGTATAAAATATTCGGATTTGAGGGGTTGACATCATAAAAAAAATGGGGTACTATATTGTTCGTGTCCAAACTAAATAAATGGAAGGTTTTGCGAAAGGTTGTGAGACGGAAGTGGAAAAGGACTGCGGCGCATGGATCAACCTGCTGTCGCACAAAGTCAAGAAGCGCCTGAATGCAACGCTGTGGGATCTGGACATTACGGCAGTACAAAGCCGGGTAATCTACTATATTCTGGCCCATTACCAAGAAACCCCGGTCTTTCAGCGCGACGTGGAAAGAGTGTTTAGTCTCAGCCGTTCGACAGCAACTGGTATTTTACAGTTGATGGAGAAAAAGGGCATTATCCGGCGGGAAAGCGTTGCCAGCGACGCCCGGCTGAAAAGCCTGGTCCCAACCGAACGTGCAGCGGAATTGGACGCCCAGGTGCGCGCGTGCCTGCGTGAGACGGAACGCATGTTGACACGGGGGCTTTCAGACGGACAGGTGCAGCTGTTTAAAGAAATGGCAGCGCAGATGTCGCGGAATCTGGACAACTGGGAGAATCAAACCGTTTCTTGCCCACCCGCCGACACAACGCACTAAGGAAAGAAAAAGTTCGTAACCACAACAAACAGACGTGCAACTTGACACATCCGAACAAGGGAAAAGGAGGAATGTCTAAAATGATAAAAGTCTTGGCCCGCAGTATCCGCGAGTACAAAAAGGCTTCCATTCTGACGCCTCTGCTGGTCACAGTGGAGGTCATCTTGGAATGCGCGATCCCCTTCGTGATCGCCAATCTGGTCAACCAGATGCAGGCCGGCTGCTCCATGGACGTCATTGTCAAGTATGGCCTGGCACTGATCATCATGGCGATTGTTTCGCTGATCTTCGGCGGATTGGCCGGTTCGACCTGTGCGACCGCATCGGCCGGTTTTGCGCGTAATCTGCGCAAAGATATGTTCTACAAAATTCAGGATTATTCGTTCCAAAACATCGACAAATTCTCGGTGTCCAGCCTGGTTACCCGTCTGACGACCGACATCACCAACGTGCAGATGGCCTATATGATGATTATCCGCATCGCCATCCGCTGCCCGTTGATGCTGATCTTCTCGTTCGCCATGGGCTTTATTATGGGCGGGCGCCTGGCCATGATCTTCCTGGTCACCATCCCTCTGCTGGCCATCGGCTTGGTGCTGGTCATCCGCGCCGTGACGCCGCTGTTCCGCCGCGTCTTCCGCAAGTACGACGCGCTGAACGATTCGGTTCAGGAGAATGTACAGGCCATGCGCGTCGTGAAGTCCTATGTGCGCGAGGACTATGAGAAGAAAAAGTTCGGTGTTGCGGCCGAAGACGTCCGGAAGGATTTCACCCGCGCCGAGCGGATTATGGCCATCAACAACCCCATGATGCAGTTCTGCGTCTATGCCGGCATGGTCTTTGTGTTGTCCTACGGTTCTTACGCCGTTATCACCAGCCGTGGCCTGGCCCTCAATGTTGGCCAGATGTCCTCTATGCTGACGTACAGCTTCCAGATTTTGATGAGCTTGATGATGCTGTCCATGGTATTCGTGATGATTACCATGTCGATTGAATCCGCCGAACGTATCGTCGAGGTGCTCAGCGAAGAAAGCTCGCTGAGAAGCCCGGAAAACGCTTTGACCGAGGTCAAGGACGGGTCCGTCGATTTCGATAACGTCAGCTTTAAGTATTCCGAAAAGGCCGACCGCATGGCGCTGGCCGATATCAACCTGCACATCAAGTCGGGCGAGGTCATCGGCATCCTGGGCGGCACCGGTTCGTCCAAGTCGTCCCTGGTCCAGCTGATCCCCCGCCTATATGACGTGACCGAAGGCAGCGTCCGCGTTGGCGGCGTTGACGTGCGCAAGTACGACCTGGAGGCCCTGCGCAACCAGGTGGCTGTGGTGCTGCAAAAGAACGTCCTGTTCTCCGGCACGATCAAAGACAACCTGCGCTGGGGCAACCCCAACGCCACCGACGCCGAGATGGAAGAGGCCTGCCGTTTGGCCCAGGCCGACGAGTTCATCCAGCAGTTCCCCGATAAATACGATACATGGATCGAACAGGGCGGTACGAACGTATCCGGCGGCCAGAAGCAGCGTTTGTGCATCGCCCGCGCGCTTCTGAAAAAGCCCAAGATCTTAATCCTGGACGATTCCACCAGCGCTGTCGATACCCGTACGGATGCGCTGATCCGCAAAGGCTTCCGCGAGTTTATCCCGGAGACCACCAAGATCATCATCGCCCAGCGTGTTGCCAGCGTGCAGGATGCCGACCGCATCATTGTTATGGAAGGCGGCTGCATCAAGGCTATCGGCAACCACGAGGAACTGATGGCAACCAATGAGGTTTACCGAGACATCTATCGTTCGCAGAACAGAGCAGGAGGTGAGAAGGATGCCCAATAACACCAGCACTGCACGGGGCCGCCGCGCGCCAAAGGGCGTGTTCCGCCGCTTGGTCCGCACCATCTTCCGCTTTTTCCCAGTGATGCTGCCGCTCACGCTGGTCTGCATTATTATCAACGCAGTCGTCAGCTCCATGCCTTCCGTCTTTATGCAGAACGTCATCGCCGTTGTGGAGGATACCTTCCAGACCGGTGACTGGGCTTCGGCTTCGGGCCGTATTTTCAGCCTGCTGGCAATTTTGGTTACCATGTATATCATCAGCTTGATTGCCGGTGTATTGTACACCCAGATGATGGCTACGATCACCCAGGGAACCTTGGCCAAGCTGCGTGAAAAGATGTTTGACCATATGCAGGACCTTCCCATCCGCTATTTCGATACCCATAACCACGGCGATATCATGAGTTATTACACCAACGATATCGATACGCTGCGCCAGATGATCAGCCAGAGCTTCCCGCAGACCTTGATCTCCGCGATTACGTTGCTGACCGTTTTCGGCATCATGGTCTATTACAGCATTTGGCTGGCCCTGGTCGTCGTTGCGGGCGTCATCATCATGTTTTTCGTCACCCGCTACGTCAGCGGCCATTCCTCCCGCTACTTCCTCAAGCAGCAGGAAGCCATCGCCCGCACCGAGGGCTTTATGGAGGAAATGATGAACGGCCAGAAGGTCATCAAGGTCTTCTGCCATGAGGAAGGCGCCAAAGAGGATTTCGATAAGGTCAACGACGAGTTGTTTGACAACGCGGAAAAGGCCCACCGCTATGCGAATATCCTGATGCCGCTGTTGGCAAACATCGGCAATGTTATGTATGTGATTGTCGCGCTGGTGGGCGGCGCCCTGCTGTTGAACGGCGCGCCCAACTTCAGCATTTCCGGCATGGCATTCAGCATCAGTATTGTCGTGCCCTTCCTGAACATGACCAAGCAGTTTGCCGGCGCCATCGGCCAGGTGTCCAACCAGGTCAACATGGTCGTTATGGGCCTGGCCGGTGCGCACCGCATCTTCGCCCTGCTGGACGAGGAACCCGAGACCGACGACGGCTATGTCACGCTGGTCAACGCCCGTGAGAACGCCGACGGCACCCTGGAGGAATACCCGGAGCGCACCAACGTCTGGGCGTGGAAGCATCCCCACCACGACGGCACGGTCACCTACACACGCATGCGCGGCGACGTCCGCTTCTACGACGTCGACTTTGCCTATGAGCCGGGCAAGACGGTGCTGCATAACATCTCGCTGTATGCAAAGCCGGGCCAGAAGGTCGCCTTTGTTGGGTCGACCGGCGCAGGGAAGACGACGATCACCAACCTGATCAACCGCTTCTACGACATCGCGGATGGCAAGATCCGCTACGACGATATCAATATCAATAAGATCAAGAAGGCGGACCTGCGCCACAGCCTCGGCATCGTGTTGCAGGATACCAACCTCTTCACCGGCACCGTGATGGAAAACATCCGCTACGGCAACCTCAACGCCCACGACGACGAGTGCATCGCGGCCGCGAAGCTGGCCGGTGCGGACGACTTCATCCGCCGCTTGCCCGAAGGCTATAACACCATGCTGACCGGCAACGGCGCGAACCTCAGCCAGGGCCAGCGCCAGCTGCTGGCCATTGCCCGCGCGGCGGTCGCCGACCCGCCTGTCATGATTTTGGACGAGGCGACGAGTTCGATCGACACCCACACCGAGGCGATTGTGCAGCGCGGCATGGATGCGTTGATGACCGGCCGCACGACCTTTGTCATTGCGCACCGCCTGTCCACCGTGCAGAATGCCGACGCGATCATGGTTTTGGATCACGGCCGCATCATCGAGCGCGGCACCCACGAAGACCTGATCAAGCTCAAGGGCACCTATTATCAATTGTATACAGGCGCATTGGAGCTGGATTAACCCGCTTCGCCGCTCTGGGCGAGGTGCAGAGAAAACCATCGGATCGAAAAGGGGCGCGGCCCCGCTGTTTCCCGGGAAAACCGGGCGGCGGGGCCGCGCCTTTTTCGTTTTGCCCGGCGGGCGTTGCCGGGAAGCAGCCTGGCCTGCGCCGGTGTCCTCGGGAGGATGCCGAAACAATCCGATATGACGCGACTGATTATTAGGCATAATAACGAACATCCTTTCGCAATAGGAAGGCTAATTCGACAACTTTATGTAAAATTTTTTACAATAACAATTAAATGAAAATTAACATGGTTTTTATTTCCTTCCAACAGAGATGTTGTAGGCTTTCTTTCGTACGAATGTAGGCAAACGATACAGTAAGATTTGGAGGGAACCGAATGAATGTGAAAAAGGCACTCTGCGCCCTGCTGGCGGCCACCCAGATAACGGCTGCGATGGGCGGCCTGCCGGTGGCGTATGCAGCCCAGCAGGAGACCGCCCAGTTGGAGCCCCGGATGGTCAGCGCTATGCCGGTCATCGACGGGCAGTTGGGCGACTCCGTCTGGTCCATGCAGCATGCGATGGAAAAGCCTCTGCATGGTGGGACGGAGCACAGCGCGTCGTTTGACGTCCTGTGGGATTATCAGTATCTGTATGTCGCGGTACAGGTGGAAAACGATACCGACCGCATCGCAGGCAGCGCCTGGATGGAGGGCGACGTGGTCAACCTGTTCTTCGACAAGACCAACCACAAGAGTTCTCCCTATACGGAGAACGACTGGCAGATCGGCGTCGGCTATAACCCCGACGACGCGTTCGACCCCTATATCCTCTTTGGCGGCGGCGTCGTTGCCTCGCAGGAAGCCCGCGAAGAACTGAGCCGCAATATCCTGGCTGCCACGTCCGATACGGACAACGGTTGGACTGCGGAAATTGCAGTGCCGTGGGACAGCCTGGGGATCGACCCCTATCTGCAAAAGGACTTTGGATTTGACATCGGTGTGGATAACAAAAACGCCTCCCATGGTTCCGGCGAAGTGGATTATCTGCTCTGGGAGACCAATGACCGCACCAGCTTCTGGAACGACACCGCCGGGTTTGGCAATATGAGCCTTTCCACCGAAGTGGTGGAAAACACCGACGACGGCGTCATCTACCAGCAGAATTTTGACGATGTAGCGAACGGGGAACTGCCGGAGGGCTTTACCCCGGCGGAAGGCCAGGAGACCGGCTGGTCCGTGCAGGACGGCAAGCTTGTGGCCGACTTCTCCCGCAGCGGGGAAATCGAGCGCCGCATCGCCCTCCCCGCCCTGGGCGATCACTTCACCTATGACCTGGACGTCACCTTTGAGGACGCGGTCAATACGGGCCGTTGGCTTTCCGCCTTCTACCGCGCCCCGCAGGACAACGGCTTTGGATACTACCATTTCACAAACCGCCTGAACGGTGCAGGAGAGATCTCCATGAAGGGCACGGACAATACCTGGCCCACCGCGTTTGTCAACACAAACGGCACCAGCGAGGCCCAGGCGCTGACGGTTGGCGATACGTACCATCTCTCGATCGCGGCGCTGGGCCAGAACCTCACCCATGTGCGCACCGGCTCGAAAGAGGAAGAGCGCTTTGACCACAGCGTCAATACCTATGAGCACCTGGGAACCTCCCGCCCGGCCACCATGGAGAGCGATTTGCAGGCGCGCGGCCGCTTCGGCTTGCAGGTGGACCAGATGAAAGCCACGTTTGACAACCTCGTCATCCGCCGCCTGGACATCGACACGCTCAACGTGGAGGGCCTGCCGGACAGCATCGAGCAGCTTTCGGTTCTGCCGGAGATGAAAATTTCTGCGGCATGCTCCAATGGCGCGACCATCGCAGTGGACAGGAAGGACGCAAAGGTCTATTCCAGCGACCCGGCCGTGCTGCGCATCCTGGAGGATGGCACCATCCGCTCCCTGAACACCGGCAAGGCCACCATCTCGGTGATCGTGGCGAACCGCTTGTTCACAAAGGAGATCGAGGTCACCCCATCCGACCGGGAACCGGCGATCACGGAACTGCATGTACAGGATAAGCAGAGCATCTATACAGGCGTGGTCGGGCAGAGCGTCCCGGTATCCGCGCTGAAGTTCGACGCTGTGGATGAGCTCCTGGAAAATCAGGTCCTCTCCGGCGACTCCGAAGGGATGGCCCTGGCCTCCTCCGACGAGTCTGTAGTAAAAATTGAGAATGGGCAGTTCGTCGGCGTTGGCGAAGGCGTCGCCACCGTAACCGCGACGATCGACGGCGCGTCCGACAGCATCCTGGTTTGGGTGCGTGCGGATGAAACCGACGACGTGTTCATGAACGTTGACTTTGAAGACGGAACCCTGCCGGCGGATTGGAAACAGATCGGCGGCGGATACGAAATCAAGGAAGAGGGCGGCAACCATTTCCTGGAAATGCAGCCAAGCACCCGCTTTATCGTCCCCATGCCGGAAGGCGTGACGGACTACACCATCGAGGCGGATATGACCTTTATGGCGGCAAGCGACTCCGCGCGCTGGGCCTCGATCATGTACCGCATCCAGAACGAGGACCGTCCGTATTACCAGTTTGCCGTGCGCCAGGATTCCACCGCGACGAACGGCGTGGAGTTTGCCGCCATGACGGCCAGCGGTTCCTGGGATGTCCGTGAAACCGCATCCTTTGACGAGAAGATGGAATACGGCGCCACGCATCACCTGAAGCTCACCATCACCGGCGAGCGCGTGAAGCAGTGGATCGACGGCGAAGAGCTGATCTTTACGGATAAGGCAACCGACCTTACTGCGGGCGACATCGGCCTGCAGTCCAACAATGTGACGGTGCGCTTCGACAACCTGACGGTCCGTCTGAATCCGGAACCGCTGCCGGAGCTCCCGAAGCCGGAAAACAATTATGCACAGGTCAAAACCTTGAATGAAAACCTGGTATCCGCCCCGACGGTCATTGTGGACAACCTCGCCAGCCTGGACGATGCGGATGCGCTGATCAACGACGACGTGACCAGCAGCGTGATGCTCAAGGTCGAGTTGGAAGACGGCGAATTGGTCTGCTACAGCGGCGAAACCCGCCTGGGCAGCTTCGCAGATGTGATCGGCAAGCTCTATGGCAAGCTGATCCTGCTGCTGGAGCTGGACGATGCGGATACGGCAAACGCATTGGCAGCCTATATCGACGAGAACAAGCTGGAAGATTTGCAGGTGGCCAGCACGGACCGCGACCTGCTGCGCTCCTTCCGCGACCAGGCAACCACCACCCGCGCAAGCTTGATTTTGGATCAGGAAACTCTGACGCTGGAAGACGCTTATGAGGCGGTGGGCAACACCAACATTGCAAAGGCAAAGAACATCATCATCCGCCAGTCCGCTGCGACGAAGGAGATCGTCGAAGAAATGCAGCGCCGCCTGATGTCCGTCTGGGTGCTCTCGGACGACACCGTAGTTGGCCAGTTTAAGGCCATCCAGTCCGGTGCAAACGGCGTGATCACCGGCGAGCCGGAGCAGCTCGGCAACCTTGCGGAGATCTTTACCGGCCGCACCATCACGCGCCGCTCCTTCATCATCGGGCACCGCGGCACCCCCGGCAACGCACCGGAGAACACCATGGCGAGCTTTATCATGGCCTATGAGGACTTTGGCGCACAGATGTTTGAAAACGATGTATACCTCACGAAGGACGGCGAGGTCATCATCCTCCACGACGATACCTTCGCCCGTACCACCGATATCCTCACCAATACAAAGATTCCGGACAGCGTGTTCACCAACGGCGTGACCCGCCAGAACTGCCGCCCGAAGGATCTGACACTCGATCAGATCAAACTGCTGGACGCGGGCTCCTACTATGGGCCGGAGTTCGTAGGCGAGCAGATCCCCACGCTCCGCGAACATCTGGAATACATGATCGGCAAAGATGTGGTGATGTTCCTCGAGCTGAAGGACGCTTCCGACGGCATTGAAAAGGCATGCATGGATCTGGTCAAGGAATATGGCCTGGAAGACCAGGTGTGTGCAATTACCTTTAACGCGAAGAGCGTGCCGATTGCGCTCGACGAGATGCCGACCCTTTCCCTCGGCTACCTCAGCGGCGTGGGCAGCGTGGACACCAATAACCCGATGGTGACAGTGCGCAAAGCGCTCAACCAGGTCCTGCCCATGAACACGACCTTCAACCCCTCTTACGGAGCCATCCACAACGAGATGTTCATCGAGCAGATGCAGGGCCGCGGCATGACCTTGTGGCCGTGGACCTATAATGACCGCAGCGCCTTTGACTGGGCCATCGATCACGGCATCAACGGCTTGACCACCAACTATGCAAACTGGGCCATGGATTATGTCTTTGGCGCTGAGGCGGAGCAGGATGCGTACACCGTCAATGCGGGCGAATCCATCTCCCTGAAGGCAACCGGCGAAACAAACATCCACGACGTTGTCACCTACGACACACCGGAGATCGTGGTGCTGGACGGCGAAGATTGCATCAATGTTTCCGGCAACACCATCACGGGCCTCAAGGCGGGCACCGCTACCGTGACCCTGCGCGTGGATTCCCAGATGAACGATAAGACGTATGACCTCTACACCGCGCCGGTCACCATCACCGTTGAAGGGCAACTGATGGAGGGCTATGCGCCGGTCAAAACCTTGAATGAAAACCTGGTATCCGCCCCGACGGTCATTGCAGACAGCCTCGCCAGCCTGGACGATGCGGATGCGCTGATCAACGACGACGTGACCAGCAGCGTGATGCTCAAGGTCGAGCTGGAAGACGGCGAATTGGTCTGCTACAGCGGCGAAACCCGCCTGGGCAGCTTGGCAGATGTGATCGACAAGCTCTATGGCAAGCTGATCCTGCTGCTGGAGCTGGACGATGCGGATGCAGCAAACGCATTGGCAGCCTATATTGAGGAAAACAATCTGGTCGATTTGCAGGTGGCCAGCACGGACCGCGACCTGCTGCGCTCCTTCCGCGATCAGGCGACCACCACCCGCGCAAGCTTGATTTTGGATCAGGAAACCCTGACGCTGGAAGACGCTTATGAGGCGGTGGGCAACACCAACGTCGCAAAGGCGAAGAACATCATCATCCGGCAGTCCGCTGCGACGAAGGAGATCGTCGAAGAAATGCAGCGCCGCCTGATGTCCGTCTGGGTGCTCTCGGACGACACCGTAGTTGGCCAGTTTAAGGCCATCCAGTCCGGTGCAAACGGCGTGATCACCGGCGAGCCGGAGCAGATGGGCAACCTTGCGGAGATCTTTACGGACCGCACCATCACGCGCCGCTCCTTCATCATCGGGCACCGCGGCACTCCCGCCAACGCCCCGGAAAACACCATGGCAGGCTATATCATGGCGTTTGAAGATTTCGGCGCGCAGATGTTTGAAAACGACGTATACCTCACGAAGGACGGCGAGGTCATCATCCTCCACGACGATACCTTTGCCCGTACCACCGACATCCTCACCAATACAAAGATTCCGGACAGCGTGTTCACCAACGGCGTGACCCGTGAGAACTGCCGTCCGAAGGACCTCACCCTGGAGCAGATCAAACTGCTGGATGCGGGCTCCTACTATGGGCCGGAATTCGCGGGCGAGCAGATCCCCACGCTCCGCGAGCAGCTGGAATACATGCAGGGCAAGGACGTCGTCCTGTTCCTGGAACTGAAGGATAACTCGGATGGCATTGAAAAAGCCGCCCTGGATCTGGTCAAGGAATATGGTCTGGAAGACCAGGTGTGCGCGATCACCTTTAACGCGAAGAGCGTGCCGATTGCACTGGAAGAGCTGCCGACCCTTTCCCTCGGCTACCTCAGCGGCGTGGGCAGAGTCAATGCAGACAACCCCATGGAGACCGTAAGCAAAGCACTCAACCAGGTCCTGCCGATGAATACGACTTTCAACCCCTCCTACGCGGCGATCCACAACGAGATGTTTGTGGAGCAGATGCAGGGCCGCGGCATGACCTTGTGGCCGTGGACTTACAACAACCGCAGCGCCTTTGATTGGGCCATCGACCACGGCATCAACGGCTTGACCACCAACTATGCAAACTGGGCCATGGATTATGTCTTTGGCGCTGAAGCGGAGCAGGATGCGTACACCGTCGGTACGGGCGAATCCATCTCCCTGAAGGCAACCGGCGAAACGAACGTCCATGACATTGTCACCTACGATACGCCGGAAATCGTGGTGCTGGACGGCGAAGATTGCATCGACGTATCCGGCAACACCATCACGGGCCTCAAGGCGGGCACCGCTACCGTGACCCTGCGCGTGGATTCCCAGATGAACGATAAGACGTATGACCTCTACACCGCGCCGGTCACCATCACCGTCGATGGTGAGCCGAGCGAGCACATGCTGACGGTCACCTTCCCGAACACGGTGGAGCTGAGCATCGGCGGCGAGAGCCAGACGATTGCCAACCTGATCGGCACATATAAAGACGTCGTGATGGCGGACGATGCGCTCGAGCTGACCTTCACGCCCAGCGTGGAAGGCCGCGAGATCGCAGGCGTCACCGTGAACAGCGAAGCCATTGCGGAAGACAGCTTTGACGCTGCCGAGTA
>NZ_JADNJD010000032.1:0-9207 GCF_015554745.1 Anaeromassilibacillus sp. 1001302B_160321_C8
CCCATGCGCTGCATGAAGTCGTTGCCGAGCTTCGCCCAGTCCGCATCGGTCATGCCTGCACTTTCTTCCACTGAAGGGCTAACCTCAAACCGAAGGCAGTTATTCTTTACGTTCGGAAAATCAACAAAGTAAGGTTTCATCTCCTGCACCATCTCTTCGCCTGTGCAGCCGAAAAGCTCATGGCGGTGTATCTCGGTGGCTGCTGCCTCCCCGTTTATCTCTTTGGCAAGGTCGTACTCCAGTGCTGCCGTGCCATGAGATATGCTCTTTCCTTTTGCTATCATCGTGAAAGTATCTTTTTAAGTTCATTGATTAGTGCCTGGTTCTCCTCGAACACTTCCCTGTACTGGCGCCCACCGAAGTAGTTGTTCAGACGCTGGAGTGTCCCTTTCAGTCGGGCTATCTCCCGAAACAGTTCCCTTTCTTCTTCCGTGTACCTCTCTTTGGGTCGTCCGCCCAGTGCGAGCGTACGGCAGTATTCCGATGTGCTGATACCGCATCGGGCTGCCTGTTCCGCAAGTGCCGCCTTTTCAAGTGCCGTGCAGCGGAATGTTATCTTCTCCGTTCGATTTACTTCCATGTCGCAAAGGTAATCTTAAAATCCTTTTGAGCAAAGCGAGAAAGGCAAGAATGTCCGACAAGGACACTTCTTGCTATATATACACATGCCGCATGGGAATACATCCACGCCAACCGCCCAGCAAAAAGCCCCGGCGTGTTAGAAAATCCCCCACAGCCTAACAAATTCTACCCCATTTCTACCCAAGGGGATTACACGCCGCAGAAGTCATCCGGGAACATGTCTTCCAGTTCGTCCAAATCAATGGTTTCTTCTTCGGACACCTCCACCCATTCAATGTTTTCTTTCCCTCTTATCGCACATGAGTACATCTCGGCGGCGGCAAGAGAAGAGAACACCTCGTGCATAGGCTCGCCGTTCTCTAACCAGTAAACACAATATTCGACCATAACAGTTTTATCATTTATCGTTGTAATGCCCCTCTACCTCCAAGATGTAGACCTCTACCACTTCCTCGTAAATGTCATAGATTATCCGGTCATGGGCGGTAATGTGTCGAGACCATGTAATATCCCCACCGCCCCTTAACGCTTCGGGATGCCCAAGCCCAGTCTTAGGGTGCTCTAACAATTCTTTGTAGATTTTCTTATACTTCTTGAACAAATTGGGGTTTGATTTCTTCCATTTGGCAATCACCTTATCCACCCCGTCGGAAACCCTAATTGTGTACATCATAGACTATCGAAATAAGCGTCAATATCCTCACTGCTTTTGAGGGTAACACACTTTCCGGATTTGATTTCTTCCCTTGCCTTGTCAATCCTTGCTTGCAGCTCCGGGGTTATCATCAAATCTTCACGACCAACTTTTACCAAAGCGTAAATCTCGTTTTTCCTGCGAATTAGTACCTGCTCGCCATTGTCAGCTTTGGTGAAAGACGCTGCGAGGTTGTTACGGTATTCTCTTACTGATAATGCTTCCATATCTGTTTGCTTTTAAATTCAGCACAAAGATAGCTATATTTCAATAAAATACAAACATTTTGTACACAAACGTGTACACGCCATAAAAACCCGTTTCCAATCCTACCGCCCGTTGGTTGGTTTTGCTTTGCTCTTTTTCCCTATCGTTTTTCTTTTTCCGACAGTAAATCAACCACTTAGCTCTATAAATTTCCCTTGTCTGTTATAAGCATCGTCTGTAATATGCTCTATCACTTCTTCGCAAACGCCCATAAATAAAGGGATTAGAACATGTGTTTCCCCACACTTTGGGAGTTTAGTCCCCACACTTTGGGAGTTTAAAAGTAAATTAGTCCCCACACTTTGGGAGTTTTACCCCTCTTTTTTTGTTTTAATGTGGGGATTGTGTATATTTGCAGCAAATCAATCGTTTATGAAAAAGAAACTACCTATTACCAAGAATAAAGATGTTGTTGTTTCATGGGTATATACATGGTCAAAACAGCAAGACATGTCCATACACGAACAAAGAATAGTTCTTCGCATACTGGAAGCGTGCCAAGCTGAACTAAAGGGAGTAAAACTGAAAGATTATGCAGGCACGAAACGCAAGTTTGAGCATGGACTTTGGGATGTTGATGCACAAATGCATGTATCTGACGTTATTTTTTCCGGACGTGATTACAATGAAATCATAGCCGCACTCGATTCTTTGGCAGGACGTTTTTTTACTTACGAAGATGACGAGGAATGGTGGAAGTGCGGATTTATATCTAACCCAAAATATAAAAAACGCACTGGCATTATAACCTTTCGTGTGTCTAACGACCTTTGGGATGTGTTTACCAAGTTCGCCAAGGGGTACAGAGAATTTGAGTTAAACAAGGCTCTTGCGCTACCTACTGGGTATTCCCTTAGGTTTTACATGTTAATGAGTGGGCAGGTGTACCCTTTGGATATATCCCTTGAAAACTTGAAAGACCGTCTTGGCATACCTGCGGACAAATACAAGGACAAGAACGGAAAAGACAGAATAGATCATTTTGAGGAAAGAGTTTTGAAACCAGCAAAGGCTGCGCTTGATGAGAGCTGCCCATACACTTTCAACTACGTGAAAGTGCGTGAAAACCCAAACAACAAACGTAGCAAGGTGACCGGGTTTAGGTTCTACCCGGTCTATCAACCACAGTTCAGGGATGAAGAACTGGAAGGGAAAGAATTGCAGGCAAAGGTTACAGCACGATATCAGATAGACAGCCATGTGTACGAGTACCTCCGTTATTCCTGCGGCTTCACATCGGAAGAGATAAACCGGAACAAAGAGACATTCATAACGGCACAAGAAAAGATAACCGACCTTATCGGAGAACTGGCTCTCCTAAACGGAAAATCACGAGAAAAGAACAATCCGAAAGGGTGGATTATAAACGCCCTTAAAGGGAAAATCAAGGATAAGTAACAAGATTACCCGGAGTGTTTCAGCCGGGTAATCTTGTCAAATCAGAGGAACGATTTCCATTTCTACACCAAGTTCTTTCATCTGCTGTTGTATTTCCTCGCTGCTTAGTTTCTCTCTCGCCAGTGCAAGCCCATGAAAGGCGTCCCAGCCTGCCGGCTTCGAAACGATACTACCGTTTAGGACGGCATGGGTGATTTCGCCGCCGGACTTCGCACCCTTGTTCAGTATGAAGAAGAACCGGGGTTCTTCGTGTTCCGTTGTTCCCATAATTCGTAAAGTTAGATGTTTATTTATTCCCCTTTTGTTCCCTTGCCTGCTCTTGGTAGTATTCATAATACTGCTTGTAGTTGTCCCGGTCTTTGGCTGCATCCGTCCAAAGATAGCACATGAAACAAGCGAACAATAGGGAGATAACAGCACAAAGGATTGAGTAGAACGAAATTCGTTTGTCCACATAACCGCCGTTTTTCATTCTGTACCCCTGCCGTTCAAAGTCCGCCAACACGTTTTTTAGGCGATTTTCGGCACTTTCAAGGCTTTTCCCGTCTATTTGTACCTTTCGGGCTGTTGCGTCCTCTATGCGCTTCGTATAGACTTCAACACGCTTTAGTTCTTGATACACCAGTTCTACCGCAAGCTGCGGGTTTACCCTTGGCGTTGTATCTTTTCTTTTCCGGGGGCTGTACTGTCCCTGCTTAACGTTGGAAGCTGCCGCTTCCGGGTGTGAGTTTGTTTCCATGAGATATGTTCATTGAGTTGCACTTCAGTTTGCTTTGTGTCCGCTCGATATGGGCGAGAGTGTAGCCTTTCCCTATCTCGCTTGCCTTATACTCCGTACCGCTTCGGGCTGTGACATAGTAGCCGTTAAGTTTCCCGGTGCTTGCCCTGGCTTCCCGGACTTTAAAACCTCTCTTACCAAGTTCTTCCTTGAATTTGGTAAAGTCAAAGCCCTGCATCTTCTTCAATACGCCGTCCATGGCTTCCTTGATTTCCGCTTTGTTGACTTTGCCAATGTCCTGCGACTGTACAAAGTTCCGTTCCTTGGCTATGGCATTGGCGGCTTCCGTTGCCTTTTTCCCTATCCAGTTGTCCCGGTACAGTTCCCCGGAAAGGGAAACCCGGTTTGCCAGTATGTGCAGGTGGGCTTGCTCTTTCTTGCTCTCCGTACCGCTGTGCCGGATGATGATGTACTGGTGGTTCGCCAACCCCATGCGCTGCATGAAGTCGTTACCAAGTTCCGCCCAGTCCGCATCCGTAAAGGTGGCGCTTTCCTCTATCGAGGGGCTGACCTCGAAACGTAGGCAGTTGTTTTTTACGTTCGGAAAATCAATGTGATACGGTTTCATTTCCTGCACCATTTCCGCACCAGTACACCCATAAAGTTCATGCCGGGCTATCTCGGTGGCTACTGCCTGCCCGTTTATCTCTTTGGCGAGGTCGTACTCCAATGCCGCCACACCATGTGATATGCTTTTCCCTTTCCCTATCATCGTGAGAGTATTTTTTTGAGCTCTGTAATTAGTGCCCGGTTCTCCTCGAACACTTCCCGGTACTGGCGACCACCGAAGTAGTTGTTCAGCCGTTGGAGCGTTCCTTTCAACTGGGCTATGTCCCGGAGAAGCTGCCGTTCCTCCTCGGTATACCTCTCCCTTGGGCGCCCCCCAAGGGACAAACTCCGGCAGTATTCCGATACGCTTAGACTGCACCGGGCTGCCTGCTCCGCAAGTGCGTCCTTTTCAAGTTCGGTACACCGGAATGTAATCTTTTCGTTCCGTCTTAGTTCCATGCCACAAAGGTAATCTTAAAATCTTTTTGAGCAAAGCGAGAAAAGCAAGAATTGTCCGACAAGGACACTTCTTGCTATATATACACATGCCGCATGGGAATACACACAGCACTAACACACTGCATAGCCACACATTTTTTCTTTTTTCCCTGCCATTCCCACAACGGAACACGGAGAGCGGTCAAGGGTTCGAGCGGAAAAAACCGCACAGCGAAGCTGTTCAGGATTTTTTCAGATCCGAACTTGCGAAGCCCTTGACGGCTTCGGAGTGTGGAGTTACCTTTGCAGACTGAAAAGAGAAAAAACACTGTTCGCTTCACTAACGCTGACTGGTCAAAGGATACCCTGTTCAGATATGATTTTTTTAAGAATAGATACACTTACGGTAGAGAAGTCTGACTTATCATAGACATCCACAAGATAAACACGACCTTCACTCTCCGATGCACAAATCGTGTATGTGATAACACGTGCTCCCCCAGACTTACCCTTCCCCTTAGAAACAATGGCAAGTCTTATTTTACGGATACCAGGGCTCAGTTCATCCCCCTGCATGGGGTTCTTTTCCAATGACTCGACAAAATCCTTCATGTCAGCTTTAAAAGACTTATACCTTTTTGCAAGGATTTTCGCTTCCCTCTCAAAATGTGGGGTGGTCTTTACTTCAAAGCTCATCAAGAAATGCGTTTGCGCTCTTGGCTGGCTGTTCACCAGCTTCGATTCGTTTCACTTCATTCAAGCCCTCTCTTATTCGAGTGGCTATTTTTTCTTCTACGGACACTGGCACCAGTTTAAAATCACCGATACGTGAAGTCAGAAAGACGGATTCTCCCTGAATAGCACGAAGAAGGGTCGCTGTCTGATTCGTCCGAAATTTGCTCAATGGAATTACTTGCATATATCTTAAACTTTTTTGATTGTGATACAAATGTAACCATTGTTACCGATATTGCAACCAAATTAATATACTTTAACACGCAGGAAAAAGCTTCAATAACCGCCCCCCCCCCACCCCCCTTACGAGGGGGGCTTTGTCTTTGTTTTCCCTATTGTTTTTCGTCCGTTTTTTCCGAAAGTTGGGAAGCAATCTCAACCTTATGAGCTTGTTTCTATCTTAACATCGACTATCTATGTCCTATCCTCGCGCGCGCGCATTATGCGAGAAAAACACCCTCTAAGTACGACATTTTTGATACTTTAATACGACATTTTTGATACTTTTTTGAAGGGGTAAAAACGACATTTTTGATACTTTATACGTCTATCTATTGTATTAGTCGTTTTTAATAATTACCTTTGCCTTAAACTTTTAAATCAGCACTTATGAAACCAACTACTTACATTAATTGGGACGGTTTGAAAGATATTCCGTTCTTCTACTGCGATACAAAGGAAGATGAAGAAAACAAAGACTTCGATATATACTATCAAGGGAGGCTGGTGCTGCATGACTACAACCATTGCGGGCACTACCTCTACACAGCTGCTGTGCTGTTCAGCAGAATCAAGAACAAAACGGCAGACTGGGTGAACCTGCGAAACCTTTGGATTCTGCGTGATTGTGTGCGTGAGAACTACAATCACGGCATAGGGGTGGACGACATTATCTTTGGAGAAAATTTTGATGGCGAGAACCTCGATACACTCGCACCACTTACAAAGAAACGATTTGATTATTTGTGTAAGCGGATTAAGGAACTTGACCCATATGCAACAATCTAAAAAAGGCAGCATCTATGGCAAGAACTATAATAAACAATAAGCAAGTCTTTCAATCTTATGTTCTAACTACTGCTAAATATGATTTTTCGCCATATGAAAAGCGCATAATGTATAGACTAATTGAACTTGCTCAAAAAGAAATTGAAGGGATAAAATTAAAAGATAACCTCCGAAAAATTGCTCCAACAAATTTCGGCAGAGAAATAACCATGCCTGTATCGGACATACTGAAAGACGAACAAGACAAGCACTACACTATTGCCAAAGCTGCATTCAGAAGCCTATCTGAAAAGCATATAGAGTACGAAGATGATGAAGTATGGTCATACACTCCTATCATAACTGCACCTGAAATAAAGAAGAATAGTGGCTCTGTAAAGTTCTATGTTTTCGATAATATTTGGAGGTGCTTGCTTGATTTTACCAAAGGATTTAAGAAGTATGAACTTATTACCGCCATGAAATTTAAAAGTGCTTATGCTATGCGGTTCTATGAACTAATGTCTGGACAAACAAAGCCCTTATTTGTGCTATTAGAAGGACCTGATGGGCTTCGTGAACGATTCTATTTGCAAGGAAAGTATGAAAAAGTAAACGACTTTCGCAGAAAGGTTATCGATGTAGCCAAAAAAGAACTCGACGAATCTTCTCCTTATTCGTTCGTAGCTAAGGAGGAAAAAGCTGGAAAAAAAATTATTGGCTGGACTTTCTTCCCTGTATTTTATGAAAACAGAGAAGACCCTGCGCTGCAGGAACAAGCGCGCATGGCTAAAGTTACAGCACGGCTCCAGCTGGAAAACAACGTATATGACTACCTTAAATTCTCCTTTGACTTCAAGTCTGATGAAATCAACAAAAACAAGAAAACCCTTATCGAGGGACAAAACCGTATTCCCGATTTTATGGGGTTCTTGGGAGAATTGAAGAAAGGCGCACGACTGGCAGAAAACCCCAAAGGATATGTTATCGGCGCTATTAAGAGAAAACTAAAAGAAATCTAACAGAAAGAGGACAACATAACAAATAATTTCTTAAATTTGCCATATCTAAACTTTAAATGTATACTAATATGAAAAAGTTTTTATTATCATTAGCTACTGCTTTTTCTTTTGTGTTATTCTTAGGGTCATGTACCAATGAAGAGGACATAAACAACAACGGTTATTCCGATAAAGAAAAAGCTAAAATCGAAACATTGATGAATTTGTTCGATTCTTATGGTTGGGAACTTGACACGACTGTTAGTATAGAACAGCGTAACAAAGAACTTTTAGAAATGGATTACGAAAAGACTAAAAGTTTCTTGGAGTACATGAGTAATGGTATTGAGTTTGATAATTTTGAACCAACTCAACAAAGTGAAGACAATGCACCAAAAGCCTTAAGCAACACAAGATCTACTATGACCTTTCCGATATATGGTAGTCATAGTAGTGCTGTCGCTTCATCGCAAACCACTATGATTTTATCTTATGACGGTCCAAAACCTTCCAGTGTGACGATACAAAGTACATCAGTATCTTCAAACCCTGCAACAACTTGGACTCCTGATGAATACGGTTCTTTTAACTTTTCAGGGAACAAATGTGATAATATAAAAGCCACAGGAATGATTAAATATGGCAGTATCTATAAACACAAATACGAAATGGTAGGGTGGTGTTCAAAAAATAGTTCAGGTATTGTTGATGACGGAAAAATAACTGGTTTTCATGCAATATAGCCAAATGATAAAATATATTATAAACAAAAAAGCGGAGAATACTACTCTCCGCTTTTTTGTTTATCCATTTCTTGAAAATACTCATAATACCTCTTGTAATTGTCCCTGTCCTTGGCTGCATCCACCCACAGATAACACATCAGACAGGCGAACAATAGGGAGAAAAAAGCACAAAGGATTGAGTACATTGAAACTTTCTTGTCCACATAGCTGCCATTTTTCATTCTGTTTCCCTGCCGTTCAAAGTCCGCCAATACGTTTTTCAGGCGATTTTCGGCACTTTCAAGGCTTCCCCTGTCTATTTCCACCTTCTTGGCTGTTGCGTCCTCTATGCGCTTTGTATAGGCTTCCACGCGCTTCAATTCTTGAAACACCAGCTCTACCGCAAGTTGCGGATTTACTTTGGGCGTGGTGTCCTTTCTCTTTCGGGGGCTGTACTGTCCCTGCTTATAGGTGTAATCCTCCGTCTTTGGGTTTGAGGGTGTTTCCATAATTCCTGCTGATTGAGTTATACTTTAAGTTTTTCTGTGTCTTTTCGATGTGGGCAAGCGTATAGCCTTTCCCTATCTCGCTTGCCTTGTATTCCGTTCCGCTCCGGCTCGTTACATAGTAGCCGTTAAGTTTGCCGGTACTCGCACGGGCTTCCCTTACCCTGAAGCCCAGTTTTTCGAGTTCACGGCTGAATTCGGCAAGGTCAAATCCCTGCATCCTTGCAAGGATACCGTCCATAGCCTGTTTTATCTCTTCCCTGTTGACTTTGCCTATGTCCTTTGACTGTACCAAATTCCGTTCTCTGGCTATGCTGTTGGCGGCTTCTGTGGCTCTCTTCCCTATCCAATTGTCTTTGTAGAGTTCCCCCGATAACGACACACGGTTTGCCAGTATATGCAGGTGGGCTTGTCTGCTGTTCTTCTCCGTTCCGCTGTGCTTCACGATGATGTACTGGTGATTCATCAAGCCCATGCGCTGCATGAAGTCGTTGCCGAGCTTCGCCCAGTCCGCATCGGTCATGCCTGCACTTTCTTCCACTGAAGG
>NZ_JADNJD010000033.1:0-5000 GCF_015554745.1 Anaeromassilibacillus sp. 1001302B_160321_C8
GGCTGATTATCCGCATGTTTTGATAAAAATGTAAGGATGAACGGGAAAGAAGTAATGACCGACTTGGTGGGGAGAGGTGTAATCTGCTCTTACATAAAAAACA
The DNA here is from genome assembly GCF_015554745.1 of Anaeromassilibacillus sp. 1001302B_160321_C8. Classification (NCBI taxonomy): domain Bacteria; kingdom Bacillati; phylum Bacillota; class Clostridia; order Eubacteriales; family Acutalibacteraceae; genus Anaeromassilibacillus; species Anaeromassilibacillus sp. 1001302B_160321_C8. The sequence goes on from NZ_JADNJD010000033.1 coordinate 104, forward strand.
TGCCGAGCTTTTCTAAAAAGACTTTGATGTTTTTGAAAAAGACTTTGATGTTTTTTAAAAATATCAAGGTCTTTCTGCAACATGCATCGTGATTTAAAATGTGTACGTACGCATCTGGTTATACATACGTACGTATCGGACTATACATACGGTGCCATCGGGCTACACATATATACGCATCGGTTTACACGTACGTATGTAACTAACTCGAAATATGTAATGTTATTTTAAATGTTAAGCAGTTGTGATATAGACGATTAGTTGCCTTCTGTACGTGAAATGTAGTTTCTATTTATTGGGTAGTTTAAAAACAAGGCTGGCGAGAAACAGGTGGAGGCGCTAAGTCTGCCTAGTGCTGTTAGGAACCTTCTTGTCTACCCTTCTACGTGCGCATACATGCGCGCCCGCAATATAATTATGTGTGTTCGATTTTCTTCCTGTTCTGTTGTTTTCAAAAAGTACTTGTGATGTCCTGTTGTAAATCAGCGTGTTACAAACAAGTTTCAAAAAAGTGTAAGAAAAATCAGATGATATGTTTGGCAGTTAGGTTTAAACCGCCTACCTTTGCACCCGCAATCGAGAGAGATGCGGCACTGAAACAGTGTGTGACTGACTTGGTGAGACAAACGTAGGAGAGTTTCTCCTTTATAAAGGATTCTGCACCCGATATCTTACCTTAGCCGGGCTAAGGGAGCGAGAAGGGATAAGACCTTTTGGAGCATGCAACCAACCGCCTGAAAAAAAACTTCAAAAAAACTTTCGAAAACATTTGGTGGCTAAAAATAAATCTCTTACCTTTGCACCCGCTTTTCAAACGAAAGCACAAAAGAAGAGTTCTTTGAAACGATTATAGATAAACAAACAAGTAGTACAAGTCTGCATGTTATATTATATATAATGTGTAGGAAAACAGAAACCGTCAATTATAGATTATTGATAGATTTGGTTCTTGAGCAGATTATCAACTTAAGTGTTGAAAAAAGATATTTTTACAATGAAGAGTTTGATCCTGGCTCAGGATGAACGCTAGCTACAGGCTTAACACATGCAAGTCGAGGGGCAGCATGGTCTTAGCTTGCTAAGGCCGATGGCGACCGGCGCACGGGTGAGTAACGCGTATCCAACCTGCCTTACACTCTTGGACAGCCTTCTGAAAGGGAGATTAATACAAGATGTTATCATGAGTAAGCATTTTCGCATGATTAAAGGTTTACCGGTGTAAGATGGGGATGCGTTCCATTAGATAGTAGGCGGGGTAACGGCCCACCTAGTCTTCGATGGATAGGGGTTCTGAGAGGAAGGTCCCCCACATTGGAACTGAGACACGGTCCAAACTCCTACGGGAGGCAGCAGTGAGGAATATTGGTCAATGGACGAGAGTCTGAACCAGCCAAGTAGCGTGAAGGATGAAGGTTCTATGGATTGTAAACTTCTTTTATACGGGAATAAACGAATCCACGCGTGGATTTTTGCATGTACCGTATGAATAAGGATCGGCTAACTCCGTGCCAGCAGCCGCGGTAATACGGAGGATCCGAGCGTTATCCGGATTTATTGGGTTTAAAGGGAGCGTAGATGGGTTGTTAAGTCAGTTGTGAAAGTTTGCGGCTCAACCGTAAAATTGCAATTGATACTGGCAGTCTTGAGTACAGTTGAGGTAGGCGGAATTCGTGGTGTAGCGGTGAAATGCTTAGATATCACGAAGAACTCCGATTGCGAAGGCAGCTTACTAACCTGTAACTGACATTGATGCTCGAAAGTGTGGGTATCAAACAGGATTAGATACCCTGGTAGTCCACACGGTAAACGATGAATACTCGCTGTAGGCGATATACGGTCTGCGGCCAAGCGAAAGCATTAAGTATTCCACCTGGGGAGTACGCCGGCAACGGTGAAACTCAAAGGAATTGACGGGGGCCCGCACAAGCGGAGGAACATGTGGTTTAATTCGATGATACGCGAGGAACCTTACCCGGGCTTAAATTGCAACCGAATATGGCGGAAACGCCATAGCTAGCAATAGCGGTTGTGAAGGTGCTGCATGGTTGTCGTCAGCTCGTGCCGTGAGGTGTCGGCTTAAGTGCCATAACGAGCGCAACCCTTGCCGATAGTTACTAACAGGTTATGCTGAGGACTCTGTCGGGACTGCCATCGTAAGATGTGAGGAAGGTGGGGATGACGTCAAATCAGCACGGCCCTTACGTCCGGGGCTACACACGTGTTACAATGGGGGGTACAGAGGGCTGCTACCACGCAAGTGGATGCCAATCCCAAAAACCTCTCTCAGTTCGGATTGAAGTCTGCAACCCGACTTCATGAAGCTGGATTCGCTAGTAATCGCGCATCAGCCACGGCGCGGTGAATACGTTCCCGGGCCTTGTACACACCGCCCGTCAAGCCATGGGAGCCGGGGGTACCTGAAGTGCGTAACCGCAAGGAGCGCCCTAGGGTAAAACTGGTGACTGGGGCTAAGTCGTAACAAGGTAGCCGTACCGGAAGGTGCGGCTGGAACACCTCCTTTCTGGAGAGGACCATCTGAGGTTTTTGTCCTTGTACTACGCGCTTTGTTTATTCATTATAAAGAGAAAGAAGAAGCCGAGTCTAAACAAAGGTAGACTAGGTTGAACGTGACAGTCCTATAGCTCAGTTGGTTAGAGCGCTACACTGATAATGTAGAGGTCGGCAGTTCAACTCTGCCTGGGACTACGAACTCAGTAAGTTCGGGGGATTAGCTCAGCTGGCTAGAGCATCTGCCTTGCACGCAGAGGGTCAACGGTTCGAATCCGTTATTCTCCACTCTCTCTGAAAAGAGAAACGATCTATGACATATTGTACAAGCAAAACAGTAATTTTAGTAGTAAAAAGCTAAAAGTATATATCATCCCGCACTGGCAACAGTGTGCGATAATAAAGAAAGTAAGCAAGGGCGCATGGCGGATGCCTTGGCTCTCGGAGGCGATGAAGGACGTGATAAGCTGCGATAAGCTTCGGGGAGGTGCAAATAACCTTTGATCCGGAGATTTCCGAATGGGACAACCCAATATCTTGAAGAGATATTATCCAACTCAGTTGGAGGCTAACGCAGGGAACTGAAACATCTTAGTACCTGCAGGAAAAGAAAATAATAATGATTCCCCCAGTAGTGGCGAGCGAACGGGGAATAGCCCAAACCGGTTATGTTACGGCATGACCGGGGTAGTAGGACTACGGCATTGCATGAAAACAGCAGAGAAGAACTTTCTGGAAAGAAAGACCATAGAGCATGATAGTTGCGTATTCGAATGTTGTCGAAGCATAGTAGTATCCTGAGTAGCGCGGAGCACGAGGAATTCTGCGTGAATCAGCCGGGACCATCCGGTAAGGCTAAATACTCCCGAGAGACCGATAGTGAACCAGTACCGTGAGGGAAAGGTGAAAAGCACTTCGAACAGAAGAGTGAAATAGTTCCTGAAACCGTGCGCCTACAAGCGGTCGGAGCAGCGTAAGCTGTGACGGCGTGCCTTTTGCATAATGAACCTACGAGTTACCGTTGCCGGCAAGGTTAAGGGTCATGAGGCCTGTAGCCGAAGCGAAAGCGAGTCTGAACAGGGCGTATAGTCGGTAGTGGTAGACGCGAAACCAAGTGATCTACCCTTGAGCAGGTTGAAGTCCGGGTAACACCGGATGGAGGACCGAACCAATAAGCGTTGAAAAGCTTCTGGATGACTTGAGGGTAGGGGTGAAAGGCTAATCAAACTTGGAGATAGCTCGTACTCCCCGAAATGCATTTAGGTGCAGCCTTGACCATTACTAATGTGAGGTAGAGCGACTGATAAGATGCGAGGGCTTCACCGCCTATCAAGTCTTGATAAACTCCGAATGCGCATTAGTTTGAGGTCAGGAGTGAGGGCATGGGTGCTAAGGTCCGTGCCCGAGAGGAGAAGAATCCGGACCACCTGCTAAGGTCCCGAAATAACAGCTAAGTTAAACTAACGAAGTCAGATTGCTAAGACAGCTAGGATGTTGGCTTGGAAGCAGCCATTCATTTAAAGAGTGCGTAACAGCTCACTAGTCGAGGAGTTTGGCGTGGATAATAATCGGGTATTAAGCTGTTTACCGAAGCAGTGGGATCATATAATGATCGGTAGGGGAGCATTCCACTCTGCGTCGAAGGTGGGGCGTGAGCCCTGCTGGAGCGTGTGGAAAAGCAAATGTAGGTATAAGTAACGATAAAGGGGGTGAGAAACCCCCTCGCCGCAAGACTCAGGTTTCCTGATCAACGCTAATCGGATCAGGGTCAGTCGGGTCCTAAGGCTCAGCCGAACGGCGAGGCCGATGGCAGAACCGGTTAATATTCCGGTACTACCCTTTGGGGTGACGTGGAGACGCAGTCGTGACAATGCCGCCAGCTGACGGAATAGCTGGTTAAAGGGTGTAGAAGTTGATTGTGGCAGGCAAATCCACCACAAGATTCGAACCTGACAGTATGGAGCGTCCTTCCGGACAATCCAACAGTGCATGTAATCATACTGCCAAGAAAATCCGCTAAACATAACCTTCAGGGTACCCGTACCGCAAACGGACACACGTAGTCGGGTTGAATATACTAAGGCGCTTGAGTGATTCACGGTTAAGGAACTAGGCAAATTAACCCTGTAACTTCGGGAAAAAGGGTCCCTACCCGTTATCGGGAGGGCGCAGAGAATCGGTCCAGGCAACTGTTTAACAAAAACACAGGGCTGTGCGAAGTCGAAAGACGCTGTATACAGCCTGACACCTGCCCGGTGCTGGAAGGTTAAGAGGAGATGTCATCGCAAGAGAAGCATTGAATTGAAGCCCCAGTAAACGGCGGCCGTAACTATAACGGTCCTAAGGTAGCGAAATTCCTTGTCGGGTAAGTTCCGACCTGCACGAATGG
>NZ_JADNJD010000034.1:0-5883 GCF_015554745.1 Anaeromassilibacillus sp. 1001302B_160321_C8
ATCGTGAAGGTGTACGTGCAGCCGTCCGCTGCAAACTCGATGTCCTCGCCGTTGAGCTGCGCTCCGGAGAACGCGCCCTTGGTCGGGGTGAAGGTGAAGGTCAGCTCTTCGCCCGGCTGTACCTTCGCGCCATAGATCGCATCTGTGAAGATGATTTCCTCCGCTTCGCCCTCGACGCTCATCGATGCGTTGCCGCTCCACTGTACCGTCAGCAGCTGCGGCTCGGTGTTTTCAGTTTCTTCAAAAGTGAAGGAATGGAAAGCAACCGCACCTTCCACCAGTTCAATGGACACATCCTTTACGCCATTCCAAAGGGAAGACGGGATTTCCACCGTAAAGTCTTGATCGTGGGCCGCATCCCATCCGCCGGTCTGTGCGATTCGGACGTCGACAAACTCGTTGTCGCCCTCTCCGAATCGGAAGCGCAGAAGGGCTTCCTTTTCTTCTTCTGTGTCGGCGCGGCCGTTTGCCACACGGACGGTCAGTTTAGAAGCGCCTGTTGAGCCAAAGTCGAGACCGTCGTAGTAGAGGATTTCACCCTTGTCGAATCCACCGACGACCTGATCAGGCTCGCCGCGTTCCAAGTTGACAGAGCCGTCCACGGAATCATAATTCCTTGCATAGGTAATGGTGTAAGCAGATTTGCTCTTTCCGGTGAGAACCAGTCCATCAATTGCATCTTGCAGCTGTTTGGCAGCTTCCGCCACCGCGTCATTGTCATATATGTCCACTGCGGATGCTGACTCATAAGCGGCTTCAAAGATTTTCCAGGTTTCTTCCGTGTAAAGGAGGGGCCGGTTCTCAACCTTCGCAGTAATGTCGGCAGCCTCCTGCATGGCGTTTTCGTAATCTTCGTTCACCACGGGGGCGCTGTCGTATCCGGTGAAGACCAGTGCCTCAAAGTCAAAGCTGGTGCCCTTTTCAAAGCCGATGACAAGATCCTGCGGGCCCATAATCCCCTTTGCAGGAACGGTTTGTTTAAAGAACGTCTCAGAGGAGAGCTCATAGGACTCGCCTTCGCCAGCCTTAAAGACAAAGGGAATGGTCTTTTCCGTCCCGTTGTCGTTGTAACGCAGATACCCATAGACGTCTTCTCCATTGAGGCTTCGTCCCTGGATTGTCACTTCTTTGGAGCCATAGCTGCCAAATTCGACATTGTTAAATTTGATTTCCACTTGATCGGTGATTGCGCTGACATAGTTCTGCATGATCACATGGCTTCCGCCGTCGATATCCGTGATTTCAATATCGCCCGCGGCGGATTCCGGATTCATCTGCTCATAGGGGCTGATATACTGCACGGTACCTTCTTCAAACCAGAAGGAATTCAAGGCGATGGAACCATTTTGGAAGACCAACACAAGATCGTGCAGGCCAGAGATGCGGGGAATATCAAAGGTCTGGGACTTGTACTCACTCCAAGAGCCGGTCGGCTGGAATTCCAGCGTGGTCACCAGTTCGCCGGTGGGGGAATCCAGACGTACGTCGATGATCTGCGAATAACTGTTGTTATTGGAGCCATTGATGGTGATCTTCGCACATCCGTTGAGGCCAAAGTCCACATCCTCATACAGAACCCAGTTGCCGCTGGTGATTCCGCCTAAGGCCGTTTCGGGTTCCCCGGTTTCCCCGGTGCCGCTTTCCGTCCAGAGGTTGCCGCTGCTTTCCGCATAGGATTCTGCTTCAATCGTCTCGTACGGGTCCACGTTTGTCTTTTCCACAAAGGTCTGGGTCAGATATTCCGGCGTCAGTTCGGCCTCTGGCTGGAATTCATCAGAAGCCATGTACTGAAGGATGCTGTAATAGAGCTGCTTTGCTTCGGGGTATTCCTCCATCTGGTTCAGCAGGTCGAAGGTGCATACCACCAACTTGCCAGCTCCCACGTTTGCTTCAAACAGGCTGCCCAGCTTCCGGCTCCACTCCATGTGGTCGATGTTCCAGGCGAGGGGTTCCAGATCTGCCGGAGCATCGTCCAGGACGACCGCGCGCGAGCCTTTCATCAGATTAAACCACTGATAATCGTTGAAATATTCCGTGGGGAAATAGCGGAAGATCGGGTGGTCGTTTTGTACATACATGCCCATTGTGTGCGCGTCGCGGTCCGAGCGGTGGAACATCTTGCTCCAGTAGTCCGTCGTCCAGCGTACGGCCACACTGTCGGGGATGGTTTTCAGGCTGGGTTCCGGCAGGAAGAGGACTTTTTGGCCGTTCTCCAACGCCTGTAGGGTTGCCTGGTCCATGTTGGTAGAGACCAGAACATCCGAAGGCACTGTGGGGTTGAGATCGCTGGGATAGACCCACAGGTCGTAGCTGTTGGAGCCGATGGAATCCACGGAGACCTCCAACTTTAGCTTTGCCGCTTCTGTCACGCCCGCCAAGGAGGTGGTAAAGGCGCCGATCTCTGTTACACCGCCCTGCGCAACGTCCGTCGCGTCAAGGGTTCCCTCTGCAAGGACGGTATCGCCATTTGTCAGTTTCCATTGCCCAACAACGCCGTCCAAAGCGGCCGGGCCGTAGTTGACAACGGAAATCGTTCCCGTCAGATCTTCGGAGTTGGTGAGGACCAGCTTCGGAAGCTGTGCCAAAACAACGACGGAATCGTTAAAGCTCTTATACTGCTCTTTCGTAAAGCCACCGGGCTTGTCTTCCATGAAGTTGTCCAGAATGCCGACGTGTGCGGTGCCCTGGCCGGGGAAGTCCTGGATGCTGAGCAGCTGATAGCCGGCCATATCCGGTGTGCGCAGCGCGGTTTCCATATCGGCACGGTAACCGATCGCGGAGACACGGGCGGATACTTTTGAGAAGATCTCGTTCATGTGAAGCAAGCCTTTGCTCTCCATGAGATCCCGGTAATACTGCAAGTTGCGCGCCTCAAAAACGCCCGATTCATACTTGGGGATTTCTTCGTCGAACAGGGGGAGGACCTGGTACTGGCCCGCCTCGTGGTTCATCAGGGGCTTATCCACCTCTTCAATGGCATGCTGATAGGTGAACGTTGTGTTCGGCTGCATGGACTCCAACGCACCGCCGGAGGCCGCATCCACCCAGGAGAACGAAATGCGCGTATGATACGGGTCGGAATTCGCCCTCGTTTTGCAGGTGGTCCAATAGTCGTCCCCTTCGTTGAGAGAAGGCGCCCAAAAGTTGTTGTTGCTGCCCTCCGCATACAAGCGGGTATCGTCCACGCTGCGGCAGAGCTCGCGGAGCGCGTTTGCGCCGTCCCGGTTGCTGCCGGTGGTGTTGAGCTCATTGCCCCATGCAAACATAACAAAGGACGGGTGATTTGCAAGATATTCGAGGATTCTTACAGCCTCTTCGTTGAAATAGTCGCCGAAGGGTGTGCCGCCAAACCCGTAGAGCTCCGGCTGCATATAGATGCCCAGCTCGTCGGCTGCTTCAAACGCTGCCTCCGGAGGCGTCCAGGAGTGGAAACGGAAGAAGTTGATGCCGAGTTCCTGTGCCGTGGAGAAGAAGTCGAGCCACTCCTCCTTGGTCATGAACGGGTATCCGGTCAATGGGAAGACGGCGGAATTGCCCTCGCCGCGCATAAAGGTGGTGGTCCCATTGATGGTGAATTTTGTCCCGGAGGTCTTAAATTCACGCATACCGAAGTTTTCGACAAAGGTATCGGAATACATACCTTCTGCATCCAGGGAGACGGTCATCTCATACATGGACGGGTCAAATTCCGACCAGAGGCGGACGTCGTCGCCCATCGCATAGGTGACTTCGATTTCCTTTTCCGTCTCATCCGCGGCCAGGGAGAATTCCTGTACGGCCTGCGGAACGGTATGTACATCGCCCTCGTGGTTGTAGCTGTGCGCCTGGAGGGTCAGGTTGCCGTTGACCGCCTGTCCTGTCGTATTGGAGAGCGTGATCTTTGCCAGAGCGGTTTTGGCGTGAATGTCCGGATAGATCCGCACATCCTGGATAAAGACAGGGTCCACGGCCTTCAGCTCAATTTTTCCCAAAATGCCGTTCCAGTTTGTCACCGTCTCTTCCGTCAACATGTGGCTATTGGTTCCCACCTGATAATCTGTGTTGCGCACCTGCACCGTGATGGTGTTTTCCTGGCCGGGGATCAGGTCCGACAGGACGTATTCCTGTGCCGTGCCCAACGTATCGTTGGAATTATAGTTGGTCTGCTCCTGGCCGTTCACCCAGACCTGGGTATTTTTGGTGCGCTCCATCAGGAACGTAACGTGTTTTCCTGCCCAGTTTTCCGGGATAAAAACCTTCTTTTGATAGACCGCATCGCCGGTATAGGTGTATTTGCGGTTCAGATGGTTGGTGTTGACCGATGTATTCCGATTGCCCTTTTTATTTTCGTCCAGCGTTCCCGGAAGGATACAGGTATCGGACAGGGTGCCGTCCTCTGGGGAATAGGAACCCAGTTTCAGCTCCCAGACGCCCGCCAGGGATTTTTGATCGGTAACAATGTGATCCTGAAAGACTGCGACCGCGGAATCAAGCGCTTCGTAGGCAGAGTGAATCTGCGTTTTATTGGCACTCTGATCCTGGAAGACCGCATCAGCTTCTTGGATAGCCGCTGCAAAGGCGTTTTTGGCCTCTTCGGACGCTTGACCGTTTTCGGTTCCGGTCCCCGTGCCGTCCAGGAGGGATTGGGACTCCCCGAGCAGGGTTTCCAAGTCGTCCCGGCCATACATGTTGCGGGATTCCTCAAAAGCATGCATCGCAGCGGACAGTGTATCGGCAGCCGCTTGGATGGCCGCTTCGTCGGATTCCGGCAGGGAGGCGGCTTGCAGCTCCGCTTCGTCGATCGCTTGCTGGAAGAGATCGATCTGTTCCTGTGGATACTGGCCGATTTCCTCACCGGCTTCTGCCTGGCCGATTGCCTCATATGCGTTATCAAGCTGATCCCACAGCGGTGCATAAACGCTCTCGGCGGCAAAGAAATTCAGCTCCGCGCAGGAGGCCATGGATGCGTTTACCGCTTCCAGACGCACATAGCGGGCGGAAACGGGCGCGGAGAAGACCGCTTCTTTTTCGGTCATATCGCTTTCCCAGGAGCCCTCTGCAATGGGCGTGTAGGTGTTTCCATCGGCGCTGACCGAGATCGCATATTCGCGGATATAACCGTTGGAATTCCCGTCCTGCCTGGGCAAATACGTCAGCTTTGTTAGCTCGACATTCCGGCCCAAGTCTACGGAGATCCAGTGCGGGGCCGAAGCAGAGGTGCTCCAGCGGGTATGCCACATCGTCCCGGAATCGCCGTCGATGGCCAGGGACGCATAGCAGGTGTCACTGCTGCTCTCTTCACTGGATGCGGTTGCCGTCATCAAAAACTGGGGGATTTTTACAGGGTTGTTGTCGTAGGCAATGGCCTGGACCCACGATAAAGGGATGCTGCTGGCGAGCAAGGCGGCAGTACAGGCCATGGCTGTAACTCGCCTTGCAAAGAATCCTTTCTTTGACATTTTTCTCCTCCTTGATCCAATCTTTTCTTCATCCTCTTTTTAGCGTGTACTCTGTCACCTCCTCATGGCACATAACGATATAAAATATATTATGTGGTTGTATTATTATGATTATTATATAACTTTATAATATTATGTCAATGTGTTATAGGACATATAGTTGAATGTTTTGTTATTTGAAATGTTTTTTCTGCATACAAAAAAATAAAAGCATTCCGGTGTAGGGAATCATTTTTAACACTTGCTCCACATTTAAATAGGAAGGCGCTATGCGTCCGCCATAGGGGCCTCTTGGCCGGAGGCTTGCGAAAAGTATGGCTTGGGATAAACAGGTTCGAGCGGATAAAATAAGGCTGGCGGCCTTAAAGTGAAGTGACCCCGAAAAGTTAGACAATATTTTTGAAGAAATTGCTCAAGCAACCGAAAGGGCTTGTTGTCTGTGAAG
>NZ_JADNJD010000035.1:0-2069 GCF_015554745.1 Anaeromassilibacillus sp. 1001302B_160321_C8
GAAGGACCTTGAAAATTAAACAACGTTACGAAATGAAGGACCCGTAATGACTTTGAGAGAGACGGGAACATCCGAAAGGATGTGAACGGAACTTTCGGACGAATTGAGAATCCAGACTCAACAAACTGGAATACACGTTAGTGTATCGAGATAGAGCTTTTCAAAACTCTAAAGATTTAAACGCTCCTCTGGGGCGATTAAATACAATTTTTAGAGAGTTTGATCCTGGCTCAGGACGAACGCTGGCGGCGTGCCTAACACATGCAAGTCGAACGGACGAGAGGGAGCTTGCTCCCTCAAGTTAGTGGCGGACGGGTGAGTAACGCGTGAGTAACCTGCCTTTCAGAGGGGAATAACATTCTGAAAAGGATGCTAATACCGCATAACATCGTAGTATCGCATGGTACAGCGATCAAAGGAGCAATCCGCTGAAAGATGGACTCGCGTCCGATTAGCTAGTTGGCGGGATAAAGGCCCACCAAGGCGACGATCGGTAGCCGGACTGAGAGGTTGATCGGCCACATTGGGACTGAGACACGGCCCAGACTCCTACGGGAGGCAGCAGTGGGGGATATTGCACAATGGGGGAAACCCTGATGCAGCAACGCCGCGTGAAGGAAGAAGGTCTTCGGATTGTAAACTTCTGTCCTCAGGGAAGATAATGACGGTACCTGAGGAGGAAGCTCCGGCTAACTACGTGCCAGCAGCCGCGGTAATACGTAGGGAGCGAGCGTTGTCCGGATTTACTGGGTGTAAAGGGTGCGTAGGCGGATCTGCAAGTCAGTAGTGAAATCCCAGGGCTTAACCCTGGAACTGCTATTGAAACTGTGGGTCTTGAGTGAGGTAGAGGCAGGCGGAATTCCCGGTGTAGCGGTGAAATGCGTAGAGATCGGGAGGAACACCAGTGGCGAAGGCGGCCTGCTGGGCCTTAACTGACGCTGAGGCACGAAAGCATGGGTAGCAAACAGGATTAGATACCCTGGTAGTCCATGCCGTAAACGATGATTACTAGGTGTGGGTGGTCTGACCCCATCCGTGCCGGAGTTAACACAATAAGTAATCCACCTGGGGAGTACGGCCGCAAGGTTGAAACTCAAAGGAATTGACGGGGGCCCGCACAAGCAGTGGAGTATGTGGTTTAATTCGAAGCAACGCGAAGAACCTTACCAGGTCTTGACATCCTGCTAACGAGGTAGAGATACGTTAGGTGCCCTTCGGGGAAAGCAGAGACAGGTGGTGCATGGTTGTCGTCAGCTCGTGTCGTGAGATGTTGGGTTAAGTCCCGCAACGAGCGCAACCCCTGCTATTAGTTGCTACGCAAGAGCACTCTAATAGGACTGCCGTTGACAAAACGGAGGAAGGTGGGGACGACGTCAAATCATCATGCCCCTTATGACCTGGGCTACACACGTACTACAATGGCCGTCAACAGAGAGAAGCAAAACTGCGAAGTGGAGCAAAACTCTAAAAACGGTCCCAGTTCGGATCGTAGGCTGCAACCCGCCTACGTGAAGTTGGAATTGCTAGTAATCGCGGATCATCATGCCGCGGTGAATACGTTCCCGGGCCTTGTACACACCGCCCGTCACACCATGGGAGCCGGTAATACCCGAAGTCAGTAGTCTAACCGCAAGGGGGACGCTGCCGAAGGTAGGATTGGCGACTGGGGTGAAGTCGTAACAAGGTAGCCGTATCGGAAGGTGCGGCTGGATCACCTCCTTTCTATGGAGAAACGATTGGTTGGAAGACTGATCTAATCCAAGGTCAGGCATTACGGAAACATTTCAAAACGTTGTTTAATTTTGAAGGCCCTTCAAGGCTGAGCCTTGACGCACGGCCCGCCAGGAAGCTGGCAGGAAGTGGGAAGCTGAGAGAGGCGGGACAGAAATGGCCTGCTCCCGAGGCGAGAGAGGCGAAGCGGAAGAGAGCTTTCAAGAGGAAATAAACGAAGGTAGAACACCTGAGTGAACAACCAAATAGTTGGGGGTATAGCTCAGCTGGGAGAGCGCCTGCTTTGCAAGCAGGAGGTCAACGGTTCGATCCCGTTTATCTCCACCACGGGCAGAACG
>NZ_JADNJD010000035.1:2177-5344 GCF_015554745.1 Anaeromassilibacillus sp. 1001302B_160321_C8
GGAAGACCGGATAGCCTCAAGGCCGGAAATATGGGCTTATAGCTCAGCCGGTTAGAGCGCACGCCTGATAAGCGTGAGGTCGGTGGTTCGAGTCCACTTAAGCCCACCAGCAGGGAAACCTGCGAAAGAAAATAGGAAGTTTCGCGAAGGGCTTGGAAACGAGCTGAGCAAGATTTCGAGAGAAATCGCAGCGAGCGAAACGGACTATGTCCGTACATTGAAAACTGAATAAAGAAGCAGATAGAACGAGAAAAAAGAACTTTGTAAAGTTTCGATTTTAAGTGAAATCTACAATTTCAAGAAGAACCAAGAGAAACACATGGTCAAGCTACAAAGAGCGCAAGGGGAATGCCTTGGCACTGAGAGCCGAAGAAGGACGCGACTAACTGCGATAAGCCACGGGGAGCCGTAAGTGGGCGCTATATCCGTGGATTTCCGAATGGAGCAATCCGGCTGGAGTCATGTCCAGTCATCGTGCACTGAATCCATAGGTGTACGAGGGGAACCGCCTGAACTGAAACATCTAAGTAGGGCGAGGAAGAGAAATCAACCGAGATTCCGCTAGTAGTGGCGAGCGAACGCGGAAGAGGCCAAACCAGAGGTAGCAATACCTCTGGGGTTTGGACAGTAATATGTACGCAGCGATCTAGCAGAATGGTTTGGGAAAGCCAACGAAACAGTGTGAGAGTCACGTATGCGAAAGGTCAAAGCGGCTAGCTGTATCCAGAGTACCGCCGGACACGTGAAACCCGGTGGGAAGACGGGGGGACCACCCTCCAAGCCTAAATACTACTCAGTGACCGATAGTGTAGAGTACTGTGAAGGAAAGGTGAAAAGGACCCCGGAAGGGGAGTGAAAAAGAACCTGAAACCTTGTGCTTACAAGCACCGAGAGCTCGTCAAAGAGTGATCGGGTACCTTTTGTAGAATGGTCCGGCGAGTGTGTGTAACTGGCAAGGTTAAGGACTTCAGGTCCGGAGCCGCAGCGAGAGCGAGTCTGAATAGGGCGTATGAAGTCAGTTGTACACGACCCGAAACCGGGTGACCTACCCATGTCCAGGTTGAAGTGGAGGTAAAACTCCATGGAGGACCGAACCGACTCCCGTTGAAATGGTAGCGGATGAGGTGTGGGTAGCGGAGAAATTCCAATCGAACCCGGAGATAGCTGGTTCTCTCCGAAATAGCTTTAGGGCTAGCCTCGTATTAGATTACCGGAGGTAAAGCACTGAATGGTCTAGGGGCCGAGAGGCTACCGAAACCTATCAAACTCAGAATGCCGGATAATTGATGTACGGGAGTCAGACAGTGTGAGATAAGTTTCATTGTCAAAAGGGAAACAGCCCAGACCCACAGCTAAGGTCCCAAAATATTGTTAAGTGGAAAAGGATGTGGGGTTGCCCAGACAACCAGGATGTTGGCTTAGAAGCAGCCACTCATTAAAAGAGTGCGTAATAGCTCACTGGTCGAGTGACCCTGCGCCGAAAATTTAACGGGGCTAAACAGTATACCGAAGCTTGGGATTCCGTAAGGGATGGTAGGAGAGCGTCGAATGAGGGGTGAAGTCATAGCGGAAGCGGTGGTGGACTTCATTCGAGTGAGAATGCCGGAATGAGTAGCGCGAAATGTGTGAGAATCATATTGGCCGAAAGTCTAAGGTTTTTGGAGGAAGGTTCGTCCGCTCCAAGTAAGCCGGGAGCTAAGGCGAGGCCGAAAGGCGTAGTCGATGCACATACGGTGGACATTCCGTAGCCGCCGAAAGATTTAAGATAAGTGACACCCTGGAAAGGCATGACCCGGGCGATGGTTGCCCCGGGCGTAAGGGACCGAAATTAGAGTAGGGAAGCATGTTAGACCGGGGGCGAGAAAAGCTTATTGAATATCTAAGGCGCCCGTACCGCAAACCGACACAGGTAGATGGGAAGAGAATTCTAAGGCCAACGGGAGAAGGGTAGTTAAGGAACTCGGCAAATTGGTCCCGTAACTTAGGGAAAAGGGACGCCACGGAGACGTGGCCGCAGTGAATAGGCCCAGGCGACTGTTTAGCAAAAACACAGGTCTCTGCTAAATCGAAAGATGAAGTATAGGGGCTGACACCTGCCCGGTGCTGGAAGGTTAAGAGGAGATGTGCAAGCATTGAATTGAAGCCCCAGTAAACGGCGGCCGTAACTATAACGGTCCTAAGGTAGCGAAATTCCTTGTCGGGTAAGTTCCGACCCGCACGAATGGTGTAACGATCTGGGCACTGTCTCAATTACCCGCCCGGCGAAATTGTAGTACCGGTGAAGATGCCGGTTACCCGCGACAAGACGGAAAGACCCCATGGAGCTTTACTGCAGTTTAATATTGGGTTTCGGTAATTTATGTACAGGATAGGTGGGAGACTTGGAAGCTAGCACGCCAGTGTTAGCGGAGTCACCCTTGGGATACCACCCTTAAGTTGCTGGAATTCTAACCTGCGGCCGTGAATCCGGCCGGGGGACATTGTTAGACGGGCAGTTTGACTGGGGCGGTCGCCTCCAAAAAGGTAACGGAGGCGCTCAAAGGTTGGCTCAGCACGGACGGAAACCGTGCCTTAGAGTGTAAACGCGTAAGCCAGCCTAACTGCGAGGGTGACGGCCCGAGCAGTAACGAAAGTTGGAGTTAGTGATCCGGCGGTATGAGAGTGGAATTGCCGTCGCTCAACGGATAAAAGCTACCCTGGGGATAACAGGCTGATCTCCCCCAAGAGTCCACATCGACGGGGAGGTTTGGCACCTCGATGTCGGCTCATCACATCCTGGGGCTGTATTCGGTCCCAAGGGTTCGGCTGTTCGCCGATTAAAGTGGTACGCGAGCTGGGTTCAGAACGTCGTGAGACAGTTCGGTCCCTATCTGTCGTGGGCGTAGGATATTTGAGGAGAGCTGTCCTTAGTACGAGAGGACCGGGATGGACGCACCTCTGGCGCACCAGTTGTTCCGCCAGGAGCACAGCTGGGCAACTATGTGCGGATCGGATAAACGCTGAAAGCATCTAAGCGTGAAGCCGACTCCAAGATAAGATATCCCATAGCGTAAGCTAGTAAGGCCCCTTGAAGACTACAAGGTTGATAGGCTGCGTGTGTAAGCATGGTAACATGTTCAGCTTGGCAGTACTAATAGGCCGAGGGCTTGACCATAGTTCCTTGGTTC
>NZ_JADNJD010000036.1:0-4735 GCF_015554745.1 Anaeromassilibacillus sp. 1001302B_160321_C8
TTCACCTTGAAGAGAGGCAGCGCATACTGCTTCAAGATGACGGTCGTGAACGGCAACGCCATGACGCCGGGCTTTACGGTCGGCAATGGCGATGTGCTGAAGACGCAGTTCGTGGCGAAGGTCGGCAACGACTACTATTACAGAGTCTATGCCACCGGCACGCCGGGCCAGAGCACGGGCGTTTACACCACCCTGCCGGGCCAGAATGCTGTGAAGCATTGCACGGTAACCATTGGCTAATCTAAAATAAAAGGGAAGGCAGCTTCCCTCTAAGCAACGAGGCCCCAACCCAGGGAGTTCCCAGGGTTGGGGCTTTTTCTGCGCTGTGTTCTGGTCCTTTTCAGGATACGGGCCTGTATTTAGAATATGATTTTTCAGGGAATTACAAAGTTAAAAAGCAACGTGTTTTTAGAAGGTATATAAGGATTTATAGAAAAGAGAATGCCGGTTTTATATCGAAAAACGAAATTTTCTCTGCTTTATTGGGAGAGTTTCCCTCTTTTGCCCGTAAGTCCGTCTGTATCAATTGCGCTTGTTAAAGCAAGGAAAATTTTTGCATAAAATACATATATGTATTGACACAAATGATAAATTATATTACGATTATACATAGAATGAATCGTTCGTCCGATACGATATTATATTGAAATACCTAAAGCACGTTGTGCGGCGTGCTGTTTATACCGGCGGAGGGATTCTCCGTACAAAGCAAATAGAGGGGGGGAGCGCTGCATCAGATCCGCACAATTTATGAAAAACTCTAAAAAAGAGATGGAGGTCAGAAAATGAGTCGGAGAAGAAAAGGCGTAAGCAAACGGGTGCTTTCAGCGGTTCTTTCGGCTGCAATGGTTGCAACGACGATCCCTGCTATGAGCATTACCGCTAGCGCAGAATCTGCCGAGGGAAATATTGAGCTTTCCAGGCAGGTCGCTGCGGACGGCATGGTCCTGCTGGAGAACCGGGACGAAGTATTGCCGGTGCAGCAAGGCACAACCGTGGCTATGTTCGGCCGCGCAATGATCGACTACACGCGCGGCGGCGGTGGCTCCGGCGCAACGAATGTCGATTACACTCGCAATATCCTGCAAGGGATGCAGATCAAAGAGGAGGAAGGGAAGATTTCCCTGTATCAGCCTCTGGTTGACTTCTACACTGAGCAGGTGACGACGAACGGAATTAAAAATGATGCGCAGATCGACGTCACGGACGAAATGATGGACGCAGCAGCGGCAGCAGCGGACACGGCGGTTGTGACCATCGGCCGCTACTCTTCGGAAGGCAGCGACCGTTCTGCGACCAAGGGCGACTACTACCTCAGCGATGCCGAAGAAGAACTCATTACCCGCGTGGCGGAAAAGTTTGACAAGGTCATCGTTGTGCTGAACGTTGGCGCTGTGACAGATACCAGCTGGATCAACGACATCCCGGGCGTGGATGCTGTGCTGGTAGGTTGGCAGGCCGGTATGGAGGGCGGACTTGCGACTGCGGACGTCCTTGTGGGCGACGTGAACCCCTCCGGCAAACTGGTCGATACCTGGGCGAAGTCGTATGAAGATTATCCGAGTGCGGAGACGTTCAACGAATCGACCGGCTATGTAAATTACACGGAAGACATCTATGTGGGCTACCGGTATTTTGAGACCTTTGACCTGGATTACGAGAAGGTCAATTATCCGTTTGGCTACGGCCTGTCTTACACGGATTTCGAAATTTCGAACGTCACCGTAGAATTTGATGGCGACGCCCTCACAGGCACCGCCAATGTTTCGGCAACCGTGACAAACACCGGCGACATGGCCGGCAAAGAGGTTGTACAGGTGTATTTCAGCGCGCCGCAGGCAGGCGAGGGCGAAGCAAAGATGAGCAAGCCCGCCAAGGAGCTGGCAGCGTTCGATAAGACGGACCTGCTCGAGCCAGGCGAGTCCGAAACGCTGAACATGTCCTTCGCAATTTCCGATATGTCGAGCTATGACGACATCGGAGAAACCGGACACAAATCCGCCTATGTGATGGAAGCGGGCAACTACGACATCTATGTCGGCGATTCCATCAAAGACGCGGGCGAGAAGGGTGTGCGCGGCACATACAATGTTGCGGAGACGACCGTCACAGAGCAGCTGACCGAAAAGCTGGCGCCGAAGCAGCTGCCAGAGCGGCTGATGGCGGACGGGAAATACCACCAGATTGAAGTGGCGCCGGAGTTCGACCCGCACCACACGATCGCGGCGGAAGGCCAGACCATCGTGCAGAGCGAAGCCATGATCGGCGGCGATGTGACGGTCGAGGGCTTCTACGACGACAATTTTGAGCGCTCGAGCTGCATCGCCACGATGAATGCGGCGGGCAAATATGCCGAATATGAGATCACGGTGGAAGAGGCCGGTTATTATTCGGTCATGATGCGCTATGCGAACGGCAAGGCGAATCTGAGCAACTGCTTCACCGTGCTGGTGGATGATGAAGCGCAGCCGGGCATCCATTTCAACGCACCGCAGACCGGCGACGGAAGTGGAAAGAGCGAATGGTACAACTTTGCAGACGGCGAGCCGTTCTATGTCTACCTGCCGGAGGGGACGCATACCCTGCGCCTGGTAGCAAACGGCAGCAACCCGAACTACGATTACATGGTCTTCGAAAAGGCGGAGGGAGAGATTTCGGTCCGCCAGAAGATCTCGGCCACGGAGCCGACCCAGATCGAGGCCGAAAACTACGACTTCACCGGCGGAAGCTCTACCGCTGTCCGCACCGAAAGCTTCACAGTAGGCGATTATAACGGCGTGTGCCTTGCCTATATGAACTATGCGGGCAACTGGGTTTCCTATTACCTGGACGTGGAAGAGGCCGGCGAATATGACCTGTACTTCAACGTGGCGAACGGCCGCGCAGGCTTTGACTGGGATGTAGGTGTCGATGTGGACGGCACTGCCGTGGAGGGCGATACCCTCACCGTTCCGCAGACCGGCGACGGCAGTGGGGCGAGCAAGTGGTACAACTTCGAGGATATTGGCCCGGTCACCGTTACGCTGCCGCAAGGCCAGTGCGTCTTGAAGTTTACTTGCTCGGTAAAGGATAAATACCCGAACATTGACTACATCACCTTTACGAAGGTTGACGAGACAGCCGGACCTTCTACCGCTATCGCGCCCACCGCAATGCGTGCAAAAGCAGTTACTGTGAACGCGGCCAGCGAAGAGCCGGAAGAAGACGACAAGATCATGCTGCTGGACGTGTATGAGGGCAATGCGACGATGGACGAGTTCCTCGACCAGCTCACGGACGAACAGTTGATCAACATGATGGGCGGCCAGCCGAACACCGGCGTTGCGAGCACCGGCGGCATGGGCAACCTGATGGAATATGGCATCCCGAATATCATGACGGCAGACGGCCCGCAGGGCATCCGCATCGGCGTCAACTGCACCGCATGGCCGATCGGCACATTGCAGGCCTGCACCTGGGACGTCGACCTGGTACAACGTGTCGGCAAGGCGGCCGCTGTGGAAGCGCGCACCAATGGCATCGACATTTGGCTCGCACCCGGCATGAACATCCATAGAGACCCGCTCTGCGGACGTAACTTCGAGTATTATTCCGAAGATCCGCTGGTGGCAGGCAAGATGGCTGCGGCGCTCACAAAGGGCTGCCAGTCCGAAGACGTCGCCATCTCCCTGAAGCACTTTGCGGCGAACAACAAAGAGACGAGCCGCTCCAGAAGCGACTCCCGCGTATCGGAGCGCGCACTGCGCGAAATCTATCTCAAGGGCTTTGAGATTGCAGTCAAAGAGGCCGATCCGTGGACGATCATGTCCTCTTACAACCTGATCAACGGCACGGAAACGTCTGAAAACACCGAGCTGCTCACGGACATCCTGCGCGGCGAGTGGGGCTTCAACGGCCTGGTAGAGACCGACTGGGGCAACAACTCCAACCACGCCTTCGAGCTGAAGGCGGGCAACGACGTCAAGATGCGCAGCGGTTCCCCGTCCACGCTGCAGAACGCGCTTGACCGGGGCTTCATCACCCGCGACGACCTTGAGAGAAGCGCGGAAAGATTGATGAACCTGATTATGAAGGTCAACACGTTCCAGAATAAGATCGTCAACCCGATCACCGTAGACATCGGCGACAATACGACCTTCAAGGCGGCAGAAAACATCCTGTGGTCTGAGACCGTAAAAGCACAGGCAACGAAAGATGACGGCGGCGGCAACAACCTCGGCTACTGCGAGGCAGGCGCATGGGCAGAGTACCACATCAATGTTTTGACGTCGGGCAGCTACAACCTCTCCGCACGTACGGCATCTTCGGCCGGTTCCGGTGCGTTTAACGTGCTGGTGGACGGCGAGACGGTTGCAAGCTTTGATGTGCCCAACACCGGCGCATATCAGAACTGGGTAACCCAGGGCCCGCAGCAGATCAACCTCGAGGCTGGCGAGCACACCATGCGGATTGAATGGACCGAGAGGGGCTCCAACCTCAACTGGCTGCTGTTCGAGCGCACCGGCGAGCTGGCAACCGAACATGCACTCACCGTTACCTTCCCGGCAACAGTGGAACTGAGCGTGGGCGGCGAGAGCCAGACGATTGCAAACCTGCTTGGCAAATACACAGCCAATGTGATGGGCGGAGATGCCCTTGACCTGACCTTTGCACCGAGAGTGGAAGGCCGCGAGATCGCAGGCGTCACCGTGAACAGCGAAGCCATTGCGGAAGACAGCTTTGACGCTGCCGAGTA
>NZ_JADNJD010000037.1:0-3459 GCF_015554745.1 Anaeromassilibacillus sp. 1001302B_160321_C8
TGCCTGGCTCTCCCCGAAAGAAAAACTTGCTGCTTTCTTTGAATCTCTCGCTGTACAAGATGTTTGACAAACCTACAAACGCTGGGAATCTTCGTATGAAGCCATTTTGGAAATATCCACTTGAAATCCTCCTTGTGGTATCTCCTTTGTTACAAAAGGCTGGGCATTGCTCTCCCAACCGAAAAATGTATTTTTTTAGATGCCGTCCACCTGGCACATAAAAACGAGGCGCATCCCAAAAGGGATGCGCCCATAAATCGATTTGAAACGTCTTTGAAAAAAGAGGTTTAGGCAGCCGTTGGCATCCGTTTCCCTCGAGAATTTTAATCTTTATAAAAGTTCTTCAAAGCTTTGAATATATCCATCCGCTAGTCTCTGGAGGTCTTCCTGGATGCCGCTGGAGCAGGCGTCGTATACCCCCATGGTTTTCATGCCTGCGGCCTTTGCTCCTTGAATTCCAGGCAAAATATCTTCAAAGACCACACAATGCTCTGGGGAAACGCCAAGCTTTTTGGCCGCCAACCGATAGACGTCCGGGTATCCCTTTCCCCTGCTGGTTTCATCGGTCGAGGCAACTGCGCCGAACCACGTTTCAATCCCATGATGGCGCAACGCAGGGCGGTAAAGCTTTTCCGGAAGCGCCGTCGCCACCGCCAAAAGGATTCCTCGATCCCGCAGCTTTGCCAGATAGTCGCGTGCGCCAGGCTTCATCTGAATGACATTGCCATATCGATGCGCCGCCATATCGTTCCACTCCGCCACAATCGCCTCCGGCGATTCCGGGAAACCAAACCGCTTTTTTGCATAGGCCGCTGCGTCGAGGAACCCCATGGAAGCGATGGTCTCGCAATAGCCCTCTGGTACAGCAAGCCCACGTTTCTGCAAAAATTCCTCGTCGATGTCCTCCCAGATGTGCAGAGAATCCAAAAGTGTCCCATCTAGGTCAAAGATGGCCGCCCGCATATTTTCCAGTCCGGATCTCATTTCTTTGTCTCGTTTTGCAGAATCTCTACGCTCTCGCCATTGAGAATGCGGTTGGTCGTGCGAACCGCGCACATTTTGCCGCACATGGAACAGCTGTGCTTATCCGAAGCGGGAACGCTCTCATAATATGCCTTCGCCTTTTCTCCGTCGATGGCCAAACGGAATTGTGCGTCCCAATCGAAGCGCTGGCGTGCCTCTGCCATCTCATTGTCCGGCTGACGTGCGCCGCGCACGCCCTTCGCGATGTCTGCGGCATGGGCGGCAATCTTCGAAGCGACAATCCCTTCGCGCACATCGGAGAGGTCTGGCAAACGCAGATGCTCCGCAGGGGTGACATAGCACAGGAAGTCCGCGCCATTGGCCGCCGCGATTGCGCCGCCGATGGCCGACGTGATGTGATCGTATCCGGGGGCGATATCCGTCACCAACGGCCCAAGGACATAGAACGGCGCTCCGTGGCAGAGGCGCTTTTCCATCTTCATATTGGCCGCAATCTCATCCATCGCCATATGGCCCGGTCCTTCCACCATCACCTGCACGTCCTTTTCCCAGGCACGCTGGGTCAGGTTGCCGAGCTCAATCAGCTCCCCGATCTGCCCGGCATCCGTCGCATCGTCCAGGCAACCCGGACGCAGGGCGTCTCCCAAGCTGATGGTCACGTCATACTCTCGGAGGATGTCCATTACCTCATCATAATACTCATAGAAGGGGTTCTCATTGCCGGTCATCTTCATCCAAGCAAACAGCAGGGAGCCCCCGCGGGATACAATGTTCATTTTGCGCTTTGACCGTTCAAATCCTTCCACCGCACGGCGGTTGATGCCCGCGTGAATGGTCATAAAGTCCACGCCTTCCTCTGCGTGCGCGCGTACCACCTTCAAAAAGTCCTGGGCGGTCATGTCCATCAGATCCTTCTCCAGATATCCGACCGCATCGTATACCGGCACCGTTCCGACCATCGCCGGTGAATATTCGATCAGCTTCTCACGGAACTCGCGCGTCTTCCCGTAGTTGCTCAGATCCATGATGGCCTCGGCGCCAAACTGAACAGCCAGCTGCACCTTCTGCATCTCCGCGCAATAATCGGCGCAATCGCCGGAAATGCCCAAATTGACATTGATCTTTGTGCGCAGCCCTTCCCCCACGCCGTTCGGATCGAGCGATTTATGCCGCACATTTGCCGGGATAATCACCCGGCCGGATGCCACCAGCGGAAGGAGCTCTGCTTCCGTAAAGCCCTCTTTTTTGGCTACGGCGGCGAGTTCCTTTGTCACGATCCCCTTCTTGGCTGCTTCCATCTGTGTTTTGTATTCCATATGTACCTCTCCTTTTATTCGATCTCTGCTCCATTTGTCAGGCCGTTTACATAGACATCATAAAAATGGTTCGTTGGCCCATGCCCTTTCCCGATTGCCAATGCATGGCGGATCGCCATGGTGACATAGGCTTTTGCGCGCTCCACGGCAGCCGGCATATCCAGCCCCAACGCCAGATTTGCCGCAATTGCGGAGGAATAGGTGCAACCGGTGCCGTGCGTATTTTTCGTAGGAATGCGTTCGGCGGTATAATGATGGAAATGTTCCCCATCGAACAACACGTCAACGGCATCGCCCTGGGCATGGCCTCCCTTGACCAACACACCCTTCGGCCCCATAGCTTGGATGCGCCGGGCAGCGTCTTCCATCTCTGCAACCGAATGGATCGAGCAACCCGCAATTTTTTCCGCCTCCGGAATGTTTGGGGTCAGAAGCGTCGCCAGCGGAAGCACGGTTTGGATCAGCCGGTCTACCGAACCCGGATCCATCAGTGGGCAGCCGTTTTTGGCATACATCACCGGGTCAATTACCACGTGTTTGGGCCGGTACTGCCGCAACTTTTCCGCCACCGCCTCCATACAGGGCGGCTGGGAGAGCATCCCCACTTTGACCGCATCCGGCTGGATATCCTCAAACACCGCGTCGATCTGCTGGCGGATCATATCCGGCGATACATCTTCAATCCCGATCACACGGCTGGTATTTTCTGCCACCACGGAAACAATCACGCTCATTCCAAAGACGCCGTGTGCGGAAAACGTCTTTAGATCTGCCTGGATTCCTGCGCCGCCGCTGCAATCCGAGCCGGCAATCGTTAAGGCTTTTTTCAAGAGGTATCCCTTCCTTTCTTGGCCGTTCGCGCCCTGTTCATGAAAACAGGCAACAAAAAACGCCTGCCTCCCCGGCAAGCGCTTCTCCTCCAATCTTCATTGGCTTTGCTTCCCTACGACAGTATTAACCGACAGGTTCCAAGGGTCAGGTTCCACCTTCTCAACCGCCAGAGCAGTTCCCCCGCAAACGTCCATATGCACTTTTGAGTAGTACAATTATAGCACTGCTGTCGAAGCCTGTCAATGAAAGCTTGTAGGTTTGTCAAACATCTTGTACAGCGAGAGATTCAAAGAAAGCAGCAAGTTTTTCTTTCGGGGAGAGCCAGGCA
>NZ_JADNJD010000038.1:0-2921 GCF_015554745.1 Anaeromassilibacillus sp. 1001302B_160321_C8
ACTTTTTCCTCCTTTCCTCCAGATAGCGGTTGATGGCCGTATAGGTCGAGCCGCTTTCGTTGAACAACTGCTTCAGTCGTACTACTGTCGCCTGGCGCGAATCGAAGGCTACGGCGGCGAAGTCGGACACCTCGTTGCGGAAGATGAAGGCATCGTTCGACATCTTGATGAAAAACTCTCTCCAGCGTTCCGTGCGTTGCAACGACTCGATCATATAGGCCTCTTCGTCCGTGATGGAAAGCACGGCTTTCACTTCCGGCAGGTTCTGCCGGTGTTCTGAATGGTCGAGGATAATCTTGGTCGCGCAGTTGATGATGATGGAGTCCTTGATACTGGACGGCATGTTTTTCAAAAACAGGATGTTCTGTGCGGCCAGCGTGATGCTTCCCTCCTTTTTACGGAAGGTTCGGTACAGGTAGGCGATGAAGTCTCCGAATTTCTCGTCTTGCAGGAAGTCGAGTGCTTCGTCGATGATTAGCTCTTTGGCAAACCCCTGGCGTTTCTTGATTTTATCCACGATCATTTGCAGGGTGATGATGGCAACGAGTGGAAAGTACTCTTTCTTAGAGGCATCTTCCATATCGAAGGCTATCAGCCGGTCATGCACGATATCCACGTTCTCGGTAGCGTTCAGCAGGAATGACAGCTCTCCGTCCGTATAGGGTTCCAGTAAAAGCAACAGCTCCTCTATCTCGAATTTCTGTTTCTCAAACTCGGTCATCCGTTTGCTGAACACTTCCTTCAGATAAGCCCGGTAAGTTATCAGCGTCGGGAAGATACGCTCATGCTTCTCTCCTATTGAAGAATTGTTCACATAGTCGTAAAATCCGATGACGGATTTCCTGAGAATGGCGTTTTCGGCAGGCAGCATGGGTTCACGTACCTTCCAAATGTAGCTGATAATGGCGACGATGGTCTTTATCTGGTCATCGGCAGACTCGGCATCCGTGGTGTCGATGTACAGGTATTTGCCGTTCTTGTCACGGTCACACAAGAAGGGGTTGAACGCAAATTTCTTCTGCTCGGTAGAGTCGAAGTATTTGCCCCGGTTCAAGGCTATCATCGAGCGGTAAGAGCCGCCGATGTCAATGATCATCACATCCCGGCCCAGCTCATAGCTTTGCAGGATGTAATTGTTCAGCCAGAAAGATTTACCGGAACCGGACGGGCCGATAACGATGCGGTTCTTGTTGTTCAGCGCCGGATAATCCCAGAGGTTTATCTTGGCGGGAGTACCGAAACGGTCATGGTAGATATGCCCTTTCTCGTCCGAAAGGTACATCCCCTCTTTTTGCAGATAGCAGATGGCCTGCTTGGTCGTGTTGACGAAGCCCCGGTAATTGGCCCTGGCATTGCCGGGTATGTTGCAGAAGAACAGGTTGCACAGCTCGGCGTTCTCCACATAGCACGAACTTTGGTTCATAAAGCTGAAGCCTTGCTGTACCAGTGCGGTTTTCCGCATGAGCGAGGTGCGGTCTGTATCGTTCAGCACGACATTGAAGGCGGTATAGGCGGTCTGGTAGTCGAACTGGGTAATCTCATCGCAGAAGGCTGCCTGCTCGCGTTGCTTCTCTGCCGCCGGAGGGTAGAAGTTGGTGATGTAGTTCAGCGCGTCTTTCTCCGCACCGATGGCCGTTACGGTGGCATCTGGATCGGTTATCTCTATCACGATGTTTACGATGTGGTTGAACGGCAGGCCAAGTCCTACGGGGTACAGCATCGAGCATTTGCTCCGTATGCTGTCCGGTATCTCTATGTTTCCCCCGTATGCCTTCGACTTGCCGGTGTGCGGCACGGCCAGTTCCTGAAGATGCTCGCCTTCGTTGGTCAGCGAAAGGATGGAAACGTGCTGCTGCCCTATTTTCATGCTTCCGCTTTCACTGACAGCCATAGGGTTGACGCTCTTCTGCGTGGCATCGTTTTCCGGTGTCTCGTAAGAGAGGTTGACGTAGTCGTAGATGGCGTTGTTCAGTTCCGTATCATCCATCTTGCGTATCTCAAACTGCTGGATGGACGACAAACCGTTCTCAAAGTTCATCAGAAAGGCTTCCATTTCTGTCAGCCGTTGCTGATATTCCTTATAAGGTTGCTTGAACGGGTAGTGCAGCTTTCGCATCAGCGAGGTGCCCGATGCGCTTTTGCGTATCTTACCGTTTCGGCTGCCGTTCGTGAACGTCACATACAGGTTGGTGTAACTGTTCAGTATCTCCTTGCCGTTGAAATGACGGTTGTTCTCCGCTATCAGGGCATTGGAAGAGTATTCTGCATGATGGTATCGCCCCGTATAGTAGAAATTCTGCTGATGGATGACCGTGCCTGCCGGAAGCAGCTTCAAAAGAGCCTCCAACCGCTCATGGATGTATTGCGCCTCGCTTTCCGACAAGGTGAACACTTCGGGCAGAAGCAGCCGGTAGCCGACGGTGATGTCACCGTTCCCGTTGATGACGGCGTTCTCCGTGATGGTCTGGATAGGCAAGACACTTTCCAGATCCACGGATTTGTCCTTCACCTCTATCTCTGTCTGCCGGATATACAGCAGAGCAATCAGCAGGCACAGCGCACAGATTAGCAGGGATATGAGTATGATGATTCCTATCATGGTTGCTGTTTTAGGATGAATTTGAAAATCTGCCGTTTGTCCGTTATCTGCCGGGGGGTGGCGTTCTTGATCCGGAGGCCGGTCAGGTAGTCCGGGTTACCGGCCTTGTGTTCCTTTTTCAAGGTTTGGAACAGCAGACCGGATAGAAACAGAATGGCGGAAATGATTCCGATGATGAGTATCGGGTGCAGCTGCTTGAATATGCTCACGATGATGATGATGGCCGTCAGCAGCATGAAGATGGCGAACTGTCCCGATGACAGACCGAAGAACTTGATCGGCTTGTTGATTTTACGCATGGTTCTCATGGCTCTTCGTTTTT
>NZ_JADNJD010000003.1:0-216702 GCF_015554745.1 Anaeromassilibacillus sp. 1001302B_160321_C8
TTAACCTTACTACAGGTCTTTCCTATTTGCTACCTTTTTTTATCTCTACTTTGTCACTCATCATTGTAACACCTACAGCTTCATACGAAGATTCCCAGCGTTTTCCTTGACAAGCCAATAGGGAAGCTGTTAAAATAAGAATACCTATGAAAATAGGCCCTCTGGGGCTGAAAAAACAAGAAAACGGCAGAGAACTGCCAGTTGAATTGAGATGATAATGTGATCAAGAGTATGACCGGCTATGGAAGGTTTGAAGGAGTGATTGAAGGCCGTCAAATTACGGTGGAGATCAAATCGGTTAACCACCGCTATTTTGAGTTCTCTTCGAGGATTACCCGCGGGTATGGATTTTTGGAGGAACGGCTCAAGGGATACCTCCAGGAGCGAGTGGCCCGAGGAAAAGTGGACGCATATGTATCCATCGAGACGTTGGAAGATGCCGAGGCCCAGGTACAAGTAAACCATTCCTTAGCGGCAGGATATGTAAACGCCTTGCATGAACTCGCACAGCGATACAATCTTCGGGATGACCTTTCTGTGAGTACGCTCTCCCGCTATTCCGAGATTTTTTCCGTGCATAAGGCGCCGGAGGACGAAGATGCTATTTGGAGAATCGTCCAGCAAGGTGCGGATTTTGCAATGGAATCTTTCCTTGCCATGCGCGAGCGCGAAGGCCAGCGCATGAAAGAGGATGTCTCCTCCCATGCGGAAAGGATTCTCCAATTGGTCGATCAGATCGAAGCGCGTTCCCCACAGACGGTGGTGGAATATCAGCAGAAGTTGCAGGCGCGTCTGGAAGAGATGCTGGCAGATGTGAAAATCGACGAACAGCGTATCCTAACGGAGGCGGCGATCTTTGCAGACAAAGTCGCCGTAGCGGAGGAAACCGTGCGGCTCCGCAGCCATTTTGACCAGATGCATCAAATGTTGGAATCCGGGGAACCCGTGGGCCGCAAGCTGGATTTCCTTGTGCAGGAGATGAACCGTGAAGCGAACACCATCGGTTCCAAGGCGGTGGATTCCCAGATCGCCTATCTGGTGGTGGATATCAAGGCGGAAATCGAAAAAATTCGGGAAC
Organism: Anaeromassilibacillus sp. 1001302B_160321_C8; assembly: GCF_015554745.1. Classification (NCBI taxonomy): domain Bacteria; kingdom Bacillati; phylum Bacillota; class Clostridia; order Eubacteriales; family Acutalibacteraceae; genus Anaeromassilibacillus; species Anaeromassilibacillus sp. 1001302B_160321_C8. Next base: position 1,079 of record NZ_JADNJD010000003.1, read on the forward strand.
AAATTCAAAATATTGAATAAGGATTGGCGATAGGAGGCATTTTCAACATGAAGCTCATCAACATCGGCTTTGGCAACATGGTTTCTGCAAACCGGTTGGTTGCCATCGTAAGCCCTGAGTCTGCGCCAATCAAGCGTATCATTCAGGATGCCAAGGAGCGCGGTTCTTTGATCGACGCGACTTATGGCCGCCGTACCCGTGCGGTGATCGTCACGGACAGCGATCACGTGATTCTTTCTGCGGTGCAGCCGGAGACGGTTGCCAACCGTCTGAACGACCGCGACGAGGACCTTGAAGACGAGGAGGAACTCGACGAGGATGACTAAGGGATTGATGGTGGTGCTTTCCGGTCCGTCCGGTGCGGGGAAGGATACGATTCTCCATACGCTTTTGCAGCGTGATCCGCGCGTTAAGCTCTCTATTTCCGCTACAACGCGGAAACCGCGTGAGGGCGAGGTGGACGGACAGCATTATTATTTTGTCACAAGGGAACAGTTCCTTGCCATGCGGGAGCGCGGCGAAGTACTGGAAAGCGCCGAATATTGCGGCAATTTCTACGGGACGCCGGAAAAGCCGATCCGGGATTGGATGGCCGCAGGAAACGACGTAATCCTGGAGATCGAGGTGCAGGGTGGAGCGCAGGTTAAGCAAAAATGCCCGGACTGCGTAGGGATTTTTATTTTGCCCCCTTCGATCAAGGAGCTTGAACGCCGCCTGCGCGACCGTGGTACCGAAACGGAGGAAGCCATTCAAAAGCGTTTGGACGCCGCCTGTGGGGAAATTCAGCACGCGAGGGATTATGACTATGTGGTCATCAACGATACAGTTGAAAACGCTGTTGAGGCGATTCAACATATTCTCCGCGCGGAGAAATACAGCAAGTGCAGAAATTTTGATACGATAGAAGGAGTTCTGAACAATGATTAAACCGATTGAAGATTCCAGCCTTGGCCCGAACCAGAGCCGCTATTCCTTTGTGGTGGGCATTGCCAAGCGTGCCCGTGAAATCGCTGGGGAAGCAGAAGAGAAGGGGGAAATTTTGATCGAAAAGCCCGTTGACCTCGCATTGGAAGAGTATGCGGAGCACAAATTCCAGATCATTGAAACCCCGGAACCCAACGACGATGATCCGGAAATGTAATGCCAATCCTTTTTGCACGTGTGGCGGTAGAGAATACCGCCTATCATTTTGACAAAGCATTTGATTACCTCATACCGGAAGAGCTTTTAGAACAGGCCAAGCCGGGCTGCCGGGTTCTTGTGCCGTTTGGCGCTGGGAACGCACAACGGCTTGCGATGATTCTGGAGGTTTCTCCGGAAAAGGAAACCCAAAATACGACGAAACAAGTGGTGGCGGTGCTGGATGAAGCGCCGCTTCTTACTAATGAAGCCATCCAGCTAGTCTTTTGGCTCAAGGACCGCTACTTTTGTACGCTGTTTGAAGCGGTGAAGCTGCTGCTTCCTGCAGGGATTCATTACCGGATGAAAACCGAGTATGCCCTGGCAAAAGGCAGGCCAGTGGAGAAGGAGGCGCTTTCCAAAGAGGAATCTGCGCTGATCGAGTACCTCGCCGGAAAAGGCAAGCCCGTCGAACGTGAGAAACTACTCAAGGCCATGGGACTTCCTGCGGACAGCCCATTGCCGGAAAATCTGTTTAAGCGCGGTCTGCTGGAAAAGACGGGCGCCGCCGTGCGGCAAATCAAGGATGCAGCGCAGAAGATGGTCCGGCTTACTGGCGAAGAATCACCCTCTAAGCTGACGCCAAAGCAGCGGGCAGTATGCCAGGTTTTGCAAGAGGCGGGAGCAGCTTCTCTGAAAGAGCTGTGCTATTTCGCAGGAGTGACGCCTGCTGTGGTCAATGCACTGGTGACAAAGGGCGTGGTCTGTTACTACGAAGCGGAGGTCTACCGAAATCCCTACGATCAGGTGCAGGACCCGGCAGAGGAAAAGGAAATTGTCCTTTCAGAAGAGCAGCAAACGGCCTTTCAAAATCTGTTGGCCCAGTACCGCGAGGAAACCGGAGGTGTCTCTTTGCTGTTTGGCGTCACAGGAAGCGGGAAGACTTCGGTCTTCATGCGCTTGATCGACGAGGTGCTCGCCGATGGGAAGAACGTCATTGTCATGGTGCCGGAGATCTCGCTGACGCCGCAAAGCCTGGCGCTGTTCCATCGCCGGTATGGACGGCGAGTGGCGGTATTTCATAGCGGCCTCTCGCTTTCCGAGCGCTTGGACGAATGGAAACGGGTGCGCCGCGGGGAAGTTTCCATCGCGGTCGGCACGCGGTCGGCGGTGTTCGCCCCATTCGATAACCTGGGGCTGGTGATTTTGGACGAAGAGCAGGAGCACACCTATAAGTCGGAGTCTTCGCCGCGCTACCATGCGCGGGATGTGGCAAAGTTCCGCTGCGCGTATCACAAGACGCTCTTGGTGCTCGCCTCTGCAACGCCGTCCATTGAGAGCTATTATTATGCGCAGACGGGGCGCTATACATTGAACCAGCTGCCGCACCGCTACGGTGGAGCAAGGCTTCCTAAGGTCCGGTTTGTGGACATGAATCGGGAATTGGAGGCCGGAAACGACAGCATTTACAGCCGGGAACTGCTGACAGAAATTGAAAAAAACAGAAAAGTTCATAAGCAGTCCATTATTTTGTTAAATCGGCGTGGTTACAATACGTTTGTATCCTGCAAAGCGTGTGGGAACGTCGTAACCTGCCCGAATTGCAGCATTTCCCTGACCTACCACGCCGCGAATCAACGGCTGATGTGCCACTACTGCGGGTACTCCGTACCGTTTTCAACGGAATGTCCCACCTGCCATGAGAATAAAGTCCACTATGCGGGATTTGGAACCCAACGCGCAGAAGAACAATTGCGGAAACTGCTCCCGGAGGTGCGGGTCCTGCGGCTGGACACGGACGCTGCTATGACACGCTTTGCCTATGAGGAAAAGTTACAGAGCTTTGCCCGCGGCGAGTACGATGTGATTGTCGGCACGCAAATGGTGGCAAAGGGATTGGATTTTGAGAATGTCACTCTGGTGGGCGTGCTCTCCGCAGACCAGGCGCTGTATGGGGACGATTTCCGCAGCTATGAGCGCGCTTTTGACCTGTTGACGCAGGTGGCCGGACGCGCAGGCCGCGGCCAATACGAGGGGGAAGCCATTATCCAGACCTTTACGCCGGAGAATACCGTGCTTTCCCTGGCAGCCCGGCAGGATTATCCCGCTTTTTATGAGGGGGAGATCGCCGTGCGCAAGGGGATGTTATATCCGCCGTTTGCAGATCTGTGCGTGGTCGGATTTGTTGGGACGCGGGAAGAAAAGGTCGCGCGTGCAAGCGAAGCCTTTTTGCAAATGCTCCGCACCCTGGCCCAGGCGGAATACCCACAGGAGCCGATGCGGGTTTTAAATCCCTCTCCCGCATTAATCAGCAAGGTTAGCAATAAATATAGGTATAAATTGATCGTGAAATGCCGGAACAGCCGGAACTTCCGCAGGATGATTTCCCGGCTATTGACCGATTTTGCAAAGGACCGGACGTTCAGCGATGTAACTGCCTTTGCGGACATCAATCCGGATATGATTTTATAAAGAAGAGGAACTATAAAAAATAAGAGTTTAATATGGGAGGAATTACAATGGCCATTCGCAATATTGTAAAAGATGGGGACGAAATCCTGACGAAGGTTTGCCGTCCGGTCGAAAAATTCGACGAGAAATTGGGCGTTTTGCTGGACGATATGATCGAGACGATGAAGTCTGCGGACGGCGTCGGCCTCGCAGCGCCACAGGTGGGCATCCGCCGCCGCGTCGTGGTGATCGATGTGGGGAGCGGCCCCATCGAAATGGTAAATCCGGAGATCGTGGAGCAGAGCGGCGAGCAGGAATGCGTCGAAGGGTGCCTGTCCTTCCCGGGGCAGTATGGAATTACCAAGCGCCCGATGCGCGTCCTGGTGCGCGCCCAGAACCGCGAGGGCAAGACCTTTGAGCTGGAAGGGGAAGAACTGCTGGCAACCGCCTGTTGCCATGAGATCGACCACCTCAACGGCGTGGTGTTCAAATCCCATGTTTTGCGGATGCTGTCCCCGGAGGAGCTACAGAAACTTCAGTAATTTAATCGCGGATAGGATGATGAAAATTGCGGATTCTATTTATGGGAACGCCGGATTTTGCCGTTCCATGCCTGCAAAGCCTGCTGGACGCAGGACATGAGGTATGTGCGGTATTTACCCAACCGGATAAGCCGAAGGGCCGGGGCTATGCCATGACGCCGCCGCCGGTGAAAGTGCTGGCGATGGAGCACGATATACCGGTCTATCAGCCGAAAACGCTGCGCACGCCCGAAGCGGCGCAGCAGATCCGAGAGATGCAGCCCGACTGCATTGTCGTTGTGGCATATGGAAAGATTTTGCCCAAGGAGATTTTGGATATCCCGCCGCACGGCTGCATCAACGTGCATGCGTCCCTGCTTCCGAAATACCGCGGGGCGGCGCCCATTCAATGGGCGGTGCTCAACGGCGATCCAGAGACCGGAGTCACAACCATGTACATGGCCGAGGGACTGGATACAGGCGACATGCTTTTGAAATCGCGTACAGAGATCGGGCCGGAGGAGACTTCTGGTGAGCTGCACGACCGCCTTTCCCAAATGGGGGCGGAATTGATCGTGGAAACCTTGAAGGAGGTCGAAGCGGGCACGGTCCGCTGCACACCGCAGGGCGATGCAGAGACCAGCTATGCTTCCGTGCTGACCAAGGAACTCGGCAAGATCGATTGGGGCCGTCCGGCAGGGGAGCTGCACAATTTGGTGCGCGGGCTTTCCCCTTGGCCTGTAGCGGAGACGGTGTATAACAAAAAACGCCTGAAGATACACCGGGCAAAGGTCATCCCAGGATTCGGCGGTGCGCCGGGCGAAGTAGCCCGCCGCAAGGATTGCTTTGTGGTGGCCTGCGGGGACAATACCGCCCTGGAGTTGGAGACGGTTCAATATGAGGGCGGAAAGAGAATGGGCGGAAAAGAGTTCCTATGTGGGCACCGGCTTGACCAAGGCGCAGTGCTTGGAGAGGCAAAGGAGTAACATTGATGGGATTTTATTATTTTGATTACACGTATTTCTTATTCATGCTGCCGGCCCTGCTCATCAGTATGGTTGCGCAGTTCAAGGTGAACTCCACCTTCCAGAAGTATTCACGTGTCAATACCGCACGCAATATGACTGGGGCGGACGCCGCCATGCGTGTGATGCAGTACGGCGGTGCATACGGTGTGCAGATTCGCCATATCGGAGGAAGCTTAAACGACAATTTCAACCCGTCCACCGGGATCATCAGCCTATCGGACCCGGTATACGCGGCAACGTCCGTTTCGGCGGTGGGTGTGGCGGCGCATGAGGCGGGCCACGCGGTCCAACACGCACAGGGGTATTTTCCCAATAAGATTCGCTCTGCGTTGGTGCCTGTCACACAGATCGGTTCCCGACTGGCAATGCCGTTGATTCTGATTGGTCTGCTTTTGCCGGTACAGTATGATGTCGTGGTAAACATCGGTATTGCGCTGTACAGTCTTTCTGTTCTGTTCCAGCTGGTCACCTTGCCGGTGGAATTCAATGCGAGCGCCAGAGCGCTTCAAGCGCTGGACGCAACGGGCATTTTGTATCCAGAGGAGTTGGAGGGGGCCAAAAAGGTGCTTCGTGCGGCGGCTATGACGTATGTGGCTGCGACGTTTACAGCATTTTTGTCCCTGTTGCGTCTGCTTCTGATCTTTGGGGGCAGGAGGAATGACAATTGATGGCGGATGCAAGAGCAGCCGCGTTAGCGGCTTTGCTGCATGTGGATGAAAACGAGGGGTTTTCAAATTTGGTGTTGGATAAAACCCTTGCGAGATTCGCCTTGGAGCCGCGCGACGCGGCTTTGGCGTCCGCCATTTTTTATGGCGTGTTGGAGCGCCGCCTGACTCTGGATTATTATATCGGGCAATTTGCCCGCACCCCTATCCATAAGATGACGCCGCAGGTGCGGGAGATCCTCCGTATTGGCGCCTATCAGATTCTATACCTTGAGAAAATCCCACCGAGCGCCGCTGTAAACGTGGCCGTGGAGTTGGCAAAACAAAATAAAGCTGTAAAGGCATCTGGCTTTATCAACGCGGTGCTGCGCAACCTGGTCCGGAGCCGGGAAAAGCTGCAGTTACCGGATGAGAAAGAGAACCCGCTCCGGCATCTCAGCTTGAAATATTCGTGCCCAGAGTGGCTGATTTCTCTATGGCAAAAGGCCTATGGGCCGCAGTGTACTGGGCTTTTGCTGGATTCTCTTTCCGAGCACCCACCGATCTATATCCGCTTGAATAATACGAAGGGCGATGAGGAATACTTACTGCGTCGGATGATGGAAGAAAATGTAAAGGTGAATACCATTACATGGATTCCGCATGCGGCAGTGCTGGAAGCGTCCGGTTCCGTGTCGTCTTTGGATTCTTTTCAAGAGGGATTGTTCCATGTACAGGATCTTTCCTCGCAATTGTGTGCAACACTCCTGGAGGCAAAGCCGGGGGAGCGCGTGTTGGACGTTTGTGCGGCGCCGGGAGGTAAGACATTTACCATCGCGGAACAGATGGAAAACAGCGGGGAGGTTCTCGCCTTTGACCAATATAAAGGGAAGGTACGCTTGATCCGTGAGGGAGCAAAGCGGTTGGGGCTGACCTGTATCCATGCGGAACTCCGCGACGCCCTGCGGCCGGAAAAGCCTTTGGAATGTGCGGACCGTGTCCTTTGCGACGCGCCGTGTTCTGGATTGGGCATCCTCCGCCGCAAGCCGGAAATTCGATATAAATCGCCTTCTGCACTTGACAGTTTGCCGGATTTGCAGTACCGTATTCTGAGTAAAACCTCCGAATTGGTAAAAAGCGGAGGCGTTTTGCTTTACTCCACCTGTACGCTGAATCCAGCAGAAAATGGGGAGGTAGCACGGCGCTTCCTGGAAGAACATCCCGACTTTGCCCCGAGAGCGCTGTCCTTGCCGCAGGGGATGCGGCGTGCCATTGAGGAGCCGGAGAATGAATGGACGCTCATGCCGCATGTGCATGGGACGGACGGTTTCTTCGTCGCTTCCTTCCAGCGCCTGTGACAAAGGACGGATAAAAAAGCGGGAAAAGCATCCGGAAAAGCAGGCCGGTCCAGGCCGCCGGATGCGTGGGAGAGTGTAAATTTGGCTTTACAGGACATCAAATCAATGACGTTGGAAGAGTTGCGTGCGGATTTTGCCGCGCAAGGGCAGCCGGCCTTCCATGCGTTACAGGTGTACCGATGGCTCCATCGGGGCGTGCGCTCCTTTTCGGAGATGTCGGATCAATCAAAGGCATTCCGCCAAAAGCTGTCCGAACGCTATTACATAGCTGCGGCGGAAATCGAACAGCGGTTGGTTTCCAAGCTGGACGGCACAGCCAAGTATCTGCTGCGCCTGCCGGACGGCGAACATGTGGAATGCGTGCTGATGGAGTACCACCACGGCTATTCCATCTGTATTTCCAGCCAGGTGGGGTGCAAAATGAACTGTTCGTTCTGCGCCACGGGGAAAAGCGGCTTCTCTCGGAATCTGACGGCTTCCGAGATGCTTTCCCAAATCCAGACGGTTCAACAGGATCAAGGTATTCGGATTTCCAACGTGGTGCTGATGGGCATGGGGGAACCGCTTGACAACTATCAAAATGTCCTCCGTTTTTTGGAGCTGGTCTCCTCCGACGAAGGTATGAACATTGGGATGCGGCACATCTCACTTTCCACCTGTGGGATTGTGGACAAAATTTATGACCTGGCGGAGCGAAAGCTTCAACTTACGCTGTCGGTTTCTCTCCATGCACCGAACGATGCAATCCGTTCACAAACCATGCCGGTCAACAACCGATGGGGGGTAGACGAGCTTTTGACCGCCTGCCGCGCCTATGCCGAGACAACGGGACGGCGCATCTCCTTCGAATACGCGATGATCAGCGGCGTGAACGATACGGCCGCATGCGCAAAGGAGCTGGCAACGCGGCTGCACGGGATGCTGTGCCACGTCAATTTAATCCCTGTCAACGAGGTTAAAGGCAATTCCTATCGGAAGAGCTCCAACGAACAGATTCAAAGGTTTATCCGGATTCTCTCGGAGAAGGGGATCACCGCGACCGTGCGGCGAACGCTCGGTTCAGACATCAATGCTTCCTGCGGGCAGCTGCGGCGTAGGTATCAAGAGGAGGTGGCCAATGTTGCAGATCTATATGAAAACTGATATTGGCCTTGTGCGCCATTCCAATCAGGACGCGGTAAAAGCGGGCGTACTCTCCGGCAATACGGCCTGGGCCGTCGTTTGCGACGGGATGGGCGGTGCGAACGGTGGGAATATCGCCAGTGCGCTTGCGGTCGATTTGATTTCCGAGCAAATTCTCAGCTCCGGGAGCGAGCATATCACAGATCAGTCCATTAAGAACCTGATGATCTCCGCCATCTACAATGCAAATGTGGCGATCTACGACCGCGCAATGGCGGATGAAACCCTGGCGGGGATGGGTACCACGGTAGTGGCGGCCATCGTCTCCGGCGGGGTGGCGCATATCGCCCATGCAGGGGATAGCCGGGCCTACCTGCTCACGCGGGAAGGCCTGCGGCAAATTACAACGGACCACTCAATGGTGCAGGAATTGGTAAACAGCGGGGATCTGACCACCCAACAGGCCAGGCGTCACCCGCAGAAGAATATTATCACCCGCGCGTTGGGCGTGGAATCTGGCATCGAGATCGACTACTGCGAATGTAAATTTTCCGGCGATGATCTGCTGCTTCTCTGCACAGACGGTTTGACCAACTATGTGGAGGAAGAGCAGATCGAGCGGCTCGCCCGGGAACTGGAGGCCCGGCTTCTGCCGGATCGACTGATCGCTTTGGCAAAGAGCGGCGGCGGCGGGGACAATGTCACGGTCGCTGTTATCAGACACTAACGGTATTGGAGATGATGTTTCATGGATAAGTATACGGGAAAACGGCTTGATGGGCGCTATGAGATTCACGAGTTGATTGGTGTTGGAGGAATGGCGTATGTATACCGCGCCTACGATATTATTGACGACCGCACGGTTGCAATCAAGATTCTGAAGGACGAATTCCTGGGAAATCAGGATTTTATCCGCCGCTTCAAGAACGAATCCAAGGCCATCGCGGTCCTCTCCCATCCCAATATTGTGAAGGTGTACGACGTCAGCTTCGGCGACCGTATCCAGTACATTGTGGAGGAATACATCGACGGCATTACCTTGAAAGAATATCTGGACCAGCAGCGTGAGCTCAAATGGAAAGAGGCGGTCCACTTCACCCTGCAAATCCTGCGTGCACTGAATCATGCGCACAGCAAAGGCATTGTCCACCGGGACATCAAGCCGCAGAATATCATGCTGTTGCAGGATGGCACCATCAAGGTGACGGATTTCGGCATCGCCCGCTTCTCCCGCAGCGAAACGCGCACCATGACCGACAAGGCGATCGGCTCCGTCCACTATATTGCGCCGGAACAGGCGCGCGGGGAGGTGGCCGACGAGCGTGCGGACATCTATTCTGTGGGCGTGATGCTGTATGAGATGTTGACGGGCACCCTGCCGTTTGAGGCGGATAACGCGGTCTCCGTGGCGATCATGCAGCTGCAAGCGGATCCCAAACCGCCACGCGACATCAACCCCGCCATCCCGGAGGGGCTGGAAGAGATCACCATGCGCGCTATGCAGAAAAATCCCGACCAGCGGTATCAATCCGCGGCGGAAATGCTGGAGGATATTGAGGCGTTCCAGCGCAACCCAAGCATCAGCTTCCAGTATAAGTATTTTATCGATGAGAAGCCCACGAAATACGTGAATGCCATCAGCGCCGTGCGCAATGGCCGGGCGCCTTCCTACAACGATGGATACGACTACGACGACTATGAGGAAGAACCTCCGCGCCGTAGGCAGAGCAGCAGCGGTGGAAACAACAAAAAGACCATGATGGTGGTCTTGGGCATTCTGGCGGCCTTTCTGATCGTCGCGCTGAGCATTGGCATTGCGGCGATTTTCCGCAGCTGTAGTACACAGCCGGACGACACGATGACCATGCCGAACCTGGTCGGGCAGCTATATACAGACGTCCAGAACAACGAAGAATATGCGTTCAAATTCTCTGTGGAAACGAGGGAGGATTCCTCGCAGGAGACGGGAATTATTTTGGATCAGACGCCTGCGGCTGGCATGTCTGTCAAGAAAGATGGAGAGGTCCTGCTGGTGGTTAACAGCGGTGCGAAAACCATCAACGTGCCGGACGTAACGAATTACCTCCAGGCGGATGCAGAGCAAACGCTGCAAAACGCAGGGTTCGAAACCACGGTCATTGAAGTGCCAGATGATAAAATCGCAGCCGGCTATGTCACAAGCACGGAGCCAAAGGGCAACGCCACGGCGCCGGAGGGCAGCACCGTCAAGATTTTGGTCAGCACCGGACCGGAAAATGAACAGATCGCGGTTCCGAATGTGATTGACAAAAATATCGAGGCGGCAAGAACCGAAATTGAGGCCGCAGGGCTTCAGGTGGGTGATGTCACTCTTCAGGACGACAGCGACAAGCCGGAGAATACCGTCATTGAGACCAACCCGCTGCCGGGCGTGCCGGTCGATCCGGACACCAAGGTCAACATTGTGGTCAGCTCCGGAAAGCAGTCGGAAAAGACCCTGGAGGCCAATGTGCATTTGCCGCTGAATGTCTCCCACGACATCGAGCTCAAAGCGTATCTCGACGGCACCGTGATGGAAGACGGCGTCCGCACGGTGAACCCGGCTTACAACAATCTCTGCACCATCAAGGTAACGGGCACCTCGGGACAGAAGACCTTGGTGATTGAGCTGGATGGCAATAAGTATGCGGTGTTTATTATGGACTTCGACACCGGGAAGCCCAGCCAGGTGGAGAGCTATCCATATGTCGATCCCGGTTCGCCTTCTTCGGATACACCCGGAACAGACACAGAGGAAGATTGGGGCGATATTCCGACCGATCTCCCCATCACGCCGACCGAATGAGCTGTATGAACGAGATGTTAAACGGACGAATCATCAAGGGAATCGGCGGTTTCTACTATGTGGAAACGGCCAAAGAATTGTATTCGTGTAAGGCGAGGGGCGTGTTCCGAAAAAAGAGGATCACGCCCCTTGTGGGCGACCAGGTGCAAATTCGCCTGGATGCGGATGGCACCGGATACATCGAAGAGATCCTTCCGCGCAAGAATTTTCTCACGCGTCCGCCGGTGGCCAATATCGACCAGTTGATCGTCGTCACCTCTGTGTGCGATCCTTCCCCGAATCCCCTGCTGATCGACGAGGCGGTCGCCGCCGCAGAGGACAAAGGGATCGAACCGGTTGTCGTGGTTTCTAAGACGGATTTGCAGAGCGGCGAATGGCTGCGAGAGATCTATGAGAAAGCAGGCATCCCGTTCTTTGCCGTTTCGTCGGTCACGGATGAAGGGGTGGAGGCGGTCAAGGCCCTTTTGAAGGGAAAGATCACTGCGTTCACGGGCAACTCCGGCGTGGGAAAATCTTCACTGCTCAACCGCATTGACAACCGGTTGGCACTGGAAACCGGTGAGATCAGCCAAAAGCTCGGCAGAGGGCGGCACACCACCCGCAAAGTCGAACTTTTGAAGCTGGACGGCAGCAGCTATGTGGCAGACACGCCCGGTTTTTCGTCCATTTCCTTGGAACAGTGCGATTTGGTGCGCAAAGAAAATTTGCAGTTCTGTTTCCGCGAATTCGAACCGTATCGCAATGCATGTAAATTTTCCTCCTGTTCGCATACCTGCGAAAAGGGATGCGCGGTATTGCAGGCCGTTGAGGACGGGAAGATCCATCCCTCCCGCCACGCCAGCTATGTGGCGATGTATAACGAAGTAAAGGACCTTAAAGAATGGGAAATGAAATGAAGCGTTGCATCATCCTCGGTTCTGCACCTGTGGAGGACGGCGGAATCTTTGACCGGTTTGACGCACAGGACGCCTTTCTCATCTGTGCGGACGGCGGCATGGACACGGCGCGCAAGTATGGCGTTCAGCCGAATCTATTGATTGGGGATTTTGATTCCATGCAGGGAAGCCTCCCGGACGGGATCGAGACCATCCGGCTAAAGCCGGAGAAAGACGACACGGATCTTTTGGCTGCGGTTCGGGAAGGTTTGCAACGCGGCTATCGGGAATACATCCTGTTGGGCGCGCTGGGCGGGGAGCGGTTTGACCACTCCTATGCCAACCTCTGTGTGCTGCAATTTTTGGCGCATGAGGGCTGCCGGGCTGTGCTTGCCGAGAAAGGGACCTATATCTTCCTGCTGCGCGAGGGGCAAACCGAGCCGCTTCTTCAATTGCGCGGGGCGACGTTTTCCGCTTTTCCGTTTGGCTGTCCGGACTGTACGGTCAGCTATGAAGGAATGCAGTATCCGCTGACACGAAAGCCTCTGCGTTCGGATTTTCCGCTCGGTGTCAGCAATCGGATTTTATCCGATCAAGCGGCGGTGACCGTCCATCAGGGGGAAATGCTTGGAATTGTATATCAGCCGTAAATCACAGATTGAATGGAATTCATAGAAAAATGGCGCAACGCCCGTACATTGGCCTTCGTATTTGGCCGGTGTGCGGGCTTATTTTTTCCCGAGAGGCCGCTAGTAATGTGTAACCATAACCACAGTGCCATTGCCATCCAACAGGTTTGCCCGTTCCTATGTATTTTTCCGGAACCAAAACTGTTCCCTGCGTATATACTGTTACTACAGCGGAACAAAAGAAGCATTGCCGCTGATACACATAAGGGAAACGAGGCGATGGAAAATGCGGTGCAGAGGGAAATGCTGTAAAGGTGCAGTTTGCTCTCAAGTAGGGCAATGTGCCGTCACATTTGGCCTGGGCCTTGTTTGCTCTTGCTTCTGCCCGGTCGGTCTGATCATGTTTGTGGTGGCGGTCATACTGGTGATACTGGGAATCGCGCTCCTGCGGAGCGGAACATAATTGGGAGGTTTTCGCTATGAAAGTCGTTGTTGTGAAGGGTTCAAAATTCTGGGGCTTCATTCTGCGCAAAATGTTCCACATCAAAAAAGAGGCGTGACAGGCAATCTTTGAAAAAGCCAATGGGAGGCGTTCCCGTTGGCTTTTTTCTTGTAAAAAACAGATGGATTCGCCTCCGATTGTATGATTGCACAGGTTTTTCTCCGGTTTCTTCAAGCGCAAGCATAAAATGGACAGGAACCTCATACCTATGGGATAGAAACAGGAAAAGGAGAGAGCCTGAATGGATTATATGCTTAACCGTGAGGCGCTGGCCGCCGGCGAAGTGCTCTACGACGGGAGCCAGGAACAGCCGGTGGATCTGGACATCAGCCTGCCGGATTACTGCCCGGACATACAAAGGATCCTGAAATGTCAAGTTTATCCCCGCATCACGGGGAGGAACATCATCGGGGACCACGTAGAGCTGGAAGGGACGTACAACGTAAAAGTCTTTTATCTGGACGCGGGAGGGACGACGTTGCGCTGCTGCGAGAACAGCAGTTCGTTCTTTGCTGCGATCACGCTCAAGCAACCGGCCGAAAGCGCACACATCTTTTCGTTCACCCGCGTGGAGTATATCAACTGCCGCGCGACCAGCCCCAGGCGGCTGGATATTCACGGCGCGTTCTCCGTATGCGCCAAAGTGATCGCGCGCACGGACAGCGAAGTGGTGTGCGGCATTGAGGGCGATGAGATCGAGCAGAAGCGCCAGACGATGCCTTATAGCCGCTTGGCCGGATTCTGCGGGCAGCAATTCCCGTTGGAGGAAGTTCTGGAATTGCCGGCCTCCAAACCAGGGGCGGACAATATCCTGCGTGCGACCGCCTTTGCCAGTCTACAGGACAGCAAAGCCGTGGCCGGGAAGCTGATGGTGAAGGGCGAGGTTACACTGAAGATTTTGTATTCGTCCGTCCTGGATGAGAGCATGCTGGAGACCATGGAATACGCCATCCCATTTAGCCAGATGCTGGACGGAGGCGAATTTACGGACGACTGCCTCTGTGAAGTGAAACTCGATATAGCGGGACTGACCATTCAGGTGAAAAACGACTACTCCGGCGACAAGACCTTCTTCGATGTGCAGGCGAGCCTCTATGCGGAAGCGGTGGCCTATCAGCCAGCCGAGGTTACGGTGGTGACGGACGCCTATTCCAAGGCCTATGAGCTGGAGATCGGATACCAGCAGAAGACCTTGGAGCAGGTGGTGGAACTTCTGAACGACTCGACCATCCAGAAGAGCAGCATTTCTCTGGAAGGGACCGGCATTTCCAAGGTGTTTGATATCTGGAATGAGCTTTCCTCCGTGACTGCTGCGGAACAGGACGGCCAGATCGTCTATAAAGGGAAATTTAACGTCTGCATTCTGGCGGCCAACCAGGAGAATCGCCCGTTCTATACCGAGCGCATGGTCGATTTTGAATATGCACATCCATGGGGCGCGGAAAAGCCAAAGGAGGTCAAATGCATCTCCTGGCTCAATGTGGCGGGTATCAGCTACCGCATCACAGGGGATGGCATCGAGATCAAGGCAGAGCTGCGGCTTGAAGCCCAGGTCATCACCCAGAACAGCTTGAAAATCATCTCGGAGATCCGCGCGGACGAGGACCGGCCGCGCGCAAGGGACACCTCTGCCGCGCTCAGCATCTATTACGCAGACCCAGGCGAGAGCCTGTGGGACATCGCGCGGGCGTACTGTACCTCTGTGGACGCCATCCGGCAGGAGAACAATCTCACCGGGGAGTTCGTGGAGAGCAGGGGGATGCTGCTGATCCCCATGTGACCGCCGGATTCCGTAACGGAGCACACCCACAAATTCTCTGCCTGAGGGGGAGGTAAAATGGAAGAACGCAATATTTACCATGATATTTCGGAACGCACCAACGGGGACATCTATATTGGGGTTGTCGGCCCGGTCAGAACCGGCAAGTCCACCTTTATCAAGCGTTTCATGGACACCATCGTCATCCCGAACATAGATGGGAACTACCGCCGGGACCGCGCCATCGACGAGATGCCGCAGTCGGCCGCGGGGCGCACCATCATGACCACCGAGCCGAAATTCGTGCCGGAGCAGGCGGTCACCGTCAATATTGAGGGCAACGCCAGCTTTGCCGTGCGGATGATCGACTGCGTGGGGTACATCGTGCCGAGCGCATTGGGATATGTGGAAAACGATATGCCGCGCATGGTGATGACACCATGGTATGACGAACCGATTCCGTTCAACATGGCGGCGGAAATCGGCACCAAAAAGGTCATCACCGAGCATTCCACAATCGGTTTGGTGGTGACGACGGACGGCAGTATCAGCGATATCCCGCGCGAAGAGTACGAAGAGGCTGAGGAACGCGTGATCTCCGAACTCAAGGAGATCAATAAGCCGTTCATCGTGCTGTTAAACAGCACCTATCCGAATGCGGAGGAGACCCTATCGCTCGCCAATTCCATGCAGAAGAAATATGAGGTGCCGGTATTGCCGGTCAACTGCCTGGAGCTTGAGGAAGGGGAGATCCGCACTATCCTTTCAAAGATCCTCTTTGAATTCCCTGTGAAGGAGATCAAAGTGGATATGCCGCACTGGGTTTCTTCCCTGGAGAAGGAACACTGGCTGCGCGCGTCACTCTACACCACCATTCAGCAGGCAGCGGGGAAGATCACCAGGATTCGCGAGATTGAGAGCGTGGTCAAGGAGGTGACCACCTGCGAATACGTGGCCTTTGCAAAGACCTCCACGGTGGATTTAGGGACCGGGCATGCGCGCATCACGGTGGGATTGCAGGCGAATCTGTTCTATAAGGTGCTGGGCGAAAAGACTGGCCTGGACATCGAGGACGAGGGCGCCCTGCTCGACTGTATGATGCGCTTCGCGGAGATGAAGAAAAAATACGACAAGATCAAGGATGCCTACGACGAGGTGCAGAATACCGGCTACGGCATTGTGATGCCGGGCATCGAGGAGCTCTCTTTGGAGGAACCGGAGATTATCAAGCAAGGCGGCAAATATGGCATCCGCTTAAAGGCCGCCGCGCCGTCCATCCACATGATGAAGACGCGCATCACCACCGAGGTGACACCGATTGTCGGTTCCGAGCAGCAATCGCAGGAGTTGGTCATGTACTTACTCAAGGAGTTCCAGGAGAATCCAGGGAAGATTTGGGAATCGAATATCTTTGGCAAGAGCCTGCACGAGCTGGTCAATGAGGGCCTGCACAACAAGCTCTACCGGATGCCGGTGGATGCGCGCGACAAAGTGCGGGAGACCATCGAGCGGATCATCAATGAAGGCTGCAATGGGCTGATCTGTATTATTCTTTAAAAATGCCGCGCAGACTGAACCGGGGACCGCCGCAGAAGGTAAGAAAGCGTACGCTGCTCCGCCTTCTGCGGCGGTTATCTTTTTCAGGAAGTGGGGGAAAGCTTCCCTGGAAAGAGGGAATTACTCGAATTTTCCATTTAACGACTGAATTTTTACGGGCAATTTTGCAATTTCACGCAAAAAATCTTGAAAAAGGACGACATATTCGATATAATGGTGCATATGGCTATAAATTTATCGCTTTATATAGGAAGTAGGGAAGTATCATGTTTACGATTGTGGAAAAGCGCAGACTGAACGACTCCATGACGTTGATGGCGGTAGACGCACCGTTTATCGCGAAGAAGGCGCAGGCGGGCCAGTTCATCATTTTGCGCGTAAACGAGTATGGAGAGCGGATTCCGCTGACCATTGCAGACTATGACCGCGAAAAAGGCACGGTCACCATTATCTATCAAAAGGTCGGCAAGACCACTTTGCTGCTGGATACACTGGAAGTGGGCGACGCGCTTCTCGATTTTATCGGGCCTTTGGGAAAAGCCTCCGAGCTGGAAGGCCATAAGAAAGTGGCGGTCGTGGGCGGCGGCGCAGGCTGTGCCATTGCCTATCCCCAGGCAAAAGCCTTGCACAACATGGGCGTCCAGGTGGATGTCATTGCGGGCTTCCGCAACAAAGACCTCATCATTTTGGAGGATGAGATGCGCGAAGTGTCCGACCACCTCTACCTGATGACGGACGACGGTTCCAATGGCCATAAAGGGTTTGTAACCGCCGCTCTGGAAGAGAACATTAAAAACGGCGCAGGGTATGATTTTGTGGTCGCCATTGGCCCACTGCCGATGATGCGTGCTGTGTGCAACCTGACAAAGGAACACAACATCGAGACCATGATCAGCATGAACCCGATCATGATCGACGGCACCGGCATGTGCGGCGGCTGCCGCTTGACCGTGGGCGGAGAAACCAAGTTTGCCTGTGTGGACGGGCCGGACTTCAATGGCCATGAGGTCGATTTCGACGAGGCCATGAAGCGCCTGCGTACATACAGCGAACAGGAAAAAGAAGCAACACGCGAATTCAATTGCCGTTTGATGGAGGGTGCAGAACATGCCTAATATGACGCCAAAAAAGACGCCGATGCCGGAACAGGCACCGGATGTTCGGAATAAAAATTTTGAAGAGGTTGCGCTGGGATATACCGATGAGATGGCCATGGAAGAAGCGCAGCGCTGCCTCAATTGCAAACATAAACCCTGTGTAAACGGTTGCCCCGTAGGGGTGCCGATCCCGGAATTTATCTCGCATGTGGCCAAAGGGGAGATGGAAGAAGCCTACCAGACTATTAAGACGATGAATTCCCTGCCCGCCATCTGCGGCCGCGTTTGCCCGCAGGAAACGCAGTGCGAGCACAACTGTGTGCGCGGCATCAAGGGCGAACCGGTGGGCATTGGCCGGCTGGAGCGCTATGTCGCGGACTGGCATATGAAGCACGGCGAGGAGAAAGTGGAAAAGGTCCCTTCAAACGGGCACAAAGTTGCGGTCATCGGCGCTGGCCCGGCTGGTCTGACCTGTGCGGGCGACTTGAGCGCGAAGGGCTATCAAGTGACCATTTTTGAAGCGCTGCACACCGCGGGCGGCGTGTTGATGTATGGCATCCCGCAGTTCCGTCTGCCCAAGGAGATCGTCCAGAAGGAGATTTCCGGCCTGGAGGAGCGCGGTGTAGAGATCATGACCGACATGGTGATGGGAAAGGTCCTCTCCGTAGACGAGCTCTTTGAGATGGGTTATGAAGCGGTCTTTATCGGCACGGGCGCTGGCCTGCCGAACTTTATGAATATCCCCGGGGAGAGCTTGGTGGGGACGTATTCCGCCAACGAATTCCTCACCCGTGTAAACCTGATGAAGGCATATAAGCCCGAGTACGACACCCCGATCATCCGTCCGAAGAATGTGGCGGTCGTCGGCGGCGGCAACGTGGCGATGGACGCCGCGCGCACGGCAAAACGCCTAGGAGCGGAGAATGTGTACATTGTGTACCGCCGCGCTGAGGAACAGATGCCTGCGAGAAACGAAGAGATCCACCACGCGAAAGAAGAGGGCATTATTTTCCGCCTGCTGTGCAACCCGGTAGCGATTCACGGAGACGACGACGGCAAAGTGCGCGCCATCGAGTGCATTGAGATGGAGCTCGGTGAGCCGGATGCCTCTGGACGCCGCAGACCTGTTCCGAAGGAGGGCTCGAACTTCGAGCTTCCCGTGGACTGTGTCATTATGGCCATCGGCAACAGCCCCAACCCCTTGATCCGTTCCACGACCGAGGGGTTGGAGGCCAATCAGAAGGGCTGCATCATTGTGGACGAGGCGACTATGGCGACAACCCGCGAGGGCGTTTATGCAGCGGGCGACGCGGTGAGCGGCGCAGCGACGGTTATTTTGGCGATGGGCGGTGGAAAAGAAGCAGCTGCCTCCATAGACAAATACATCCAGAATAAAGCAAAATAATTCCGGTTTCTATAGAAATCGGGATCGGTTGCGCCGGTTCGGAGAACCTTCCGAACCGGCGTTTTTGGCGTGACGGAAAATCTCCATTGTGCAGATGGAGCATTCCCATTGTTTCCTATGGCTACGATGGCGCAACGGGAACACGTTCTTTTTTGCCCCACGTGTGCATATAGTGTACAGGCAATCAAAAACAGGGGGATGGAAGAATGAACGGATTCGATTATGAGGAAGAATATCAAAGAGACACGCAGGATGCGAGGCAAATACCTTCCGAACCGGGACTTTACGATTCCTTGGAAGGGCTGTCGCACAAGAAAGCAAAGCGCGCCAGTTCCTGGCTTTTAACCGTCATACAGGTGACCGTATGCGGAGTGGTGATTGTAGCTGCGTTGGCGCTCAAGGTGTTTGGCGGGGATCTCTACACCAATATACGGGATTGGTATGTCAAACAGATCAATAATTCCATTGTTGCGGAAGAACAGGCCGATTCATTTAAAACCAAGGTGTTGGAGCTATTTCCGAGGGCTTCTTCCGCCCCGGAATCGTCGGAGCCGGAGAGCAGTGCCTCCGGAACGGAGAGCTCATGACGTTTTCCATCGGAACCTGCCGCGTGACAGTGGGATTCCTCTTTGTGGCAATGCTGGCCTTTTTCTTATTGCTGGACACCGATGGGATGGCCGGGCCGGGCATTGCGGCCGCAGCTTTGCATGAATGCGGCCATTTAGCGGTGCTTTTTGCGGTTGGCGAACCTCCCAAGGCCATCCGGTTGAATCCCTTTGGCGTGGAAATTGTACGGAGAGGGGAACCACGCGGCTATCTGCGGGAGGCAGCAGTGGACCTGGCCGGGCCCTGTGTCAACCTGCTTGTGGGAGGAACCTGCATGTTGCTCCTTGGGACTGGCGCAAAAAAGTTTGCCATCGCCAATCTCATGATCGGGGCGATGAACCTTCTGCCAATCGATCCACTCGACGGCGGCCAGGCCCTGCACGCATTGCTCTGCCTGCGCCTACGGGAGGAGACGGCGGCGCGTGTGGGAACAGCGGTCTCCGTTTTGGCATTGCTGCCGTTGGCCATCGCAGGATTCCTGCTTTTACTGCGTTCCAGGTACAATTTTTCGCTTTTGCTGGTTGGATGCTATTTGATGCTGCTGCTCCTGCTCAAGCGTCGCCGGTTCGGGAGTGAAAGAGCGTTTCCCAGAGAAAAAACGTTTCCATGTAGGTGAAGAGAAAAATGTCTCGTAACGCTTGGATTCGTTCCATATAAGTGGTCCACTTTCAAGCGGTCGATCCCATTTCTCACGCCGCCCGACTCCACAATACGGGGGAGGGCGGCATTTTTGCGTAAAGCAAGAAATTCCTTAACCTCAGCTCTGTGGCTTTACACGGAAGAATCTGATAAAAATAATACAGAGGTTCACAAATGAATTGAGCAATTCACACATTGACAATCAAATTGATGTGATTATAATTGATATGTCAATTATTGATATATCAATTATTGTGGCGAGGTGAAGGGAATGGAAAACACGTTTTATATGCTGCTGCATCGTGCGTTTCATGCCCAGCGGGGATATCTGCGGTCCTTTCTGGGGGAATCCGGGTTGGGAACAGGCCAACCGAAGCTCCTGGTCCATCTGGAACGGCAGGGGCCATGCAGCCAGCGGGAACTGGCGGAATATTTTGAAATTGACCCTGCCGCTGTGTCACGGATGCTGTGTGCACTGGAGAAAAGCGGGTTTGTAACACGGAAGGCCCACCCAGAGAGCCGGCGCAAGGATTTGGTGGAGCTCACCGAACAGGGACACACCATGGCGAAAATTTGGCGGGGAAATTATCAGAAGATGGAAGAGATCATGCTCAAGGGGTTTTCCGACCAGGAGCGGGCGCAATTTGCCGATTACCTCATTCGAGCGTATCATAACTTCCGAGAGAGAGAGGAGGAACCGCTATGCAAGATATGAAGCGGTTGCTGAAGTATTTAGGGCCTTATCGGAAGGACATGCTCATCGGCGCGCTGCTGATCTTTGTGGAGACCTGTTTTGAACTGTTTATCCCGGTGCTGATTGCCGACCTCATCGACGTCGGTGTCGCAAATGGAGATATTCCCTACATCTTTTCAAAGGGGATACAGATGGGGATTTGCGCGATCTTGGCATTGATAACCGGATTGCTATATGCCCGTTTTGCTGCCCGTGCCGCATATGGTTGGGGTGCGCAGATCCGCGCGGCACAGTATGAACAGGTGCAGAAATATTCCTTTGCAAATTTGGACCATTTTGATACCTCGTCCCTTGTGACCCGCATGACCACGGACGTCACCGTTCTACAAAATGCGATCAACGGCGGATTCCGTCCGCTGTTCCGCGGCCCATCCATGTTGATTATGGGCGTGGCCCTGTCCTTTTGGATGAGCCCACGGCTGGCGCTGATCTTTGTGGTGTGTACGCCGGTTCTGGGGATTATCCTGTTTTTTATCCTACGAAAGGTGGGACCGATGTATGGCCGCCTGCAAAAGGTGGTCGACCGGCTGAACAACGTCGTACAGGAGGGTTTGACAGCCATCCGCGCAGTCAAAGCGTTTGTTCGCGGGGAATATGAGGAGGAAAAATTCCGGGATGTCAACCAGGATCTGATGGATTCCAGCCAGACGACCTTTCACTATGCGGTTTTAAACCTGCCGGCATTCCAATTTGTCATGTACGCTGCCATTGTCCTCATCATGTGGTTCGGCGGCAATATGATCTTGCATTCCACTTTACAGGTGGGCGATCTCACCGGGTTCCTGAGCTATGTAATGCAGGTTATGAACTCTTTGATGATGATTGCCAATGTGTTTTTGCTGCTTACACGCTCCTTGGCCAGTGCGCACCGTATCAGCGAAGTGTTGGATGAACCGGTTATGCTGACCTCCCCGGAGAACGCCAGAAAAGAGATTCCGGATGGGCGCATCGATTTTGAGAATGTCTCGTTCAAATACCATGAGGACGCGCAGGAATACGCGCTCTCCGGCGTCACATTGCATATTCAGGCCGGCCAAACGATCGGAATTCTGGGAGGGACAGGCTCTTCCAAAACGACCTTGGTGCAGCTTATCCCGCGGCTTTATGATGCGACCGAAGGGTCCGTTAAGGTTGGAGGCCATGATGTACGGGAGTACGATCTCCGGTCCCTGCGGGATGCCGTGGGGATGATCTTACAGAAGAATGTCCTATTCTCCGGCACCGTGCGGGAGAACTTGCAGTGGGGCAACCCGGAAGCCGACGACGAAACCTTATGGGCCGCCTGCCGGGCGGCGTGTGCCGATGAATTTTTGGAGCGCATGCCCAGGGGGTTGGATACCGACCTCGGACAGGGGGCAAACAACATCTCCGGCGGACAGAAACAGCGTCTTTGCATTGCCCGAACCCTCTTAAAACGCCCTAAGGTGATGATCTTCGATGATTCCACCAGTGCGGTCGATACGGCGACGGAGGGAAAGATCCGCACCGCATTGGCGGGACTCTCTGATGTAACCAAAATTATCATCGCTCAGAGGATCACCTCAGTCATGCACACGGACCAGATTGTCATTTTGGACGACGGCAAGGTACACGCTATCGGCACACATAAGGAGCTGTTGGCGAGCGATCCAATTTACCAGGAGATTTACCGATCTCAGATGAAAGGAGGGGATGAATATGGCAGCACGGCAGCTCAATGCTAAAAAGCCTCAAGATTTGCGCTATACCCTGCGCATGCTGCTGTCCTACATGGGGCGTCACAAATTCATCCTGCTGCTGGTGGCGATTCTGGTGACCATCAGCGCCGTGGCCAATCTGCTGGGGACGTATATGATCCGGCCGGTGGTCAACAATCTGGCATCCGGAAATATAAGGGATTTGCTCATGGGCGTGCTGCTCACGGCCGCGATCTATGGAGTGGGGGCATTGTCCGCGTACGGCTATACACAGGCCATGGTAAAAGCGGCCCAGCAGGTGCTCTACGATATTCGCCGGGATCTGTTCGCCCATTTGCAGACATTGCCCCTCAAGTTCTTTGATACCCAGCGGCACGGCGACGTGATGAGCTATTTTACCAACGACGTCGATACGATTTCCGACGCCCTGAACAACAGCTTTGCAATGGCGATACAGAGCTTCATCCAGATGGTGGGCACGCTGGTCATCCTGTTCATCCTCAATTGGCAGCTTTCGATGATCGTGGTTGTGTGCTATGCCGTGATGTTCTGGTACATCCAGTTCAGCGGCAAACGCAGCAAAACGTACTACACACGCCAGCAGGAAAGCTTAGGGGATTTGGATGGCTACATTGAAGAGATGGTAAACGGACAAAAAGTCATCAAGGTATTCAACCATGAGGACGCCAATCTAAAGGGCTTTCAGGAAAAAAATGAAGCCCTGCGTAAGGCAGGGACCGGAGCACAGAGCTATGCAGCGACAATGGTTCCCGCCGTCGTCAGCATATCCTATATCAATTATGCGATCGTAGCGGTTCTGGGCGGAATTATGGCGCTGCAGGGAATGACCGACGTCGGCAGCCTGGCCAGTTACCTGGTATTCGTCCGGCAAGCTGCGTTGCCGATTAACCAGTTTACCCAGCAGAGCAATTTCCTGTTGGCTGCTCTGGCAGGCGCAGAACGGGTCTTTGATGTCATGCACTTAAAACCGGAGGTCGACGAGGGAAAGGTCGACCTGGTCAATGTGGAAGAAAAGGATGGGACATGGATTCCATGCGAAAAAAAGACCGGGCATTGGGCTTGGCGCAGGGAAGACGGTACGTTGGTTCCCTTGCGTGGTGATGTTCGGTTCCAAAATGTGGATTTTGCGTACGAATCCAATCATCCGATCCTAAAAAACATCACTCTCTATGCAAAGCCGGGGCAAAAGATCGCCTTTGTAGGATCGACTGGCGCAGGGAAGACCACCATTACCAACCTGATTAACCGCTTTTATGATGTGCAGGGCGGCAGCGTCACATATGACGGGATCGATGTCAAGGACATCAAAAAAGACGCCCTCCGGCGCTCCTTGGGGATCGTCCTCCAAGATACCCACCTGTTTACCGGCACCATTGCGGACAATATCCGCTTCGGCAAGCTGGATGCAACCGACGAGGAAATCAAAAAAGCAGCCCGCATCGCCAATGCAGATTCCTTTATTCGAAGGCTTCCACAGGGATACCAAACGATGGTGACGGCGGACGGCGCCAACCTGTCCCAAGGGCAGCGCCAGCTTTTGGCCATCGCCCGGGCTGCTGTGGCCGATCCACCGGTTTTGATTCTCGACGAGGCGACGTCGTCCATCGACACCCGCACGGAATCCTTGATTGAGAAGGGGATGGACCAATTGATGGAGGGACGTACCGTCTTTGTCATTGCCCACCGCCTGAGTACGGTGCGCAATGCGAATGCCATTATGGTCCTGGAGCACGGCGAGATTGTGGAGCGCGGTGACCACAAAGACCTGCTTGCACAGAAGGGAAGATATTATCAGCTCTACAATGGCATGTTTGAATTGAGCTGAGACGCGAGTTATAAAGGCTCTTGTGATGTGACAAAAAGACCAGGCTGAATTCCAGCCTGGTCTTTTACAATGTAAATGCATTTTTATAGCCATTAGAAAGTGCCGTGCTACAACGCATACGATTACACGCTACTTTCATAGGTTCGAATAATTTGTTCCGCAATGTTTCGGCGCTTGACGCAAGCGTCCATGGCTGCTTTTTCGATGTGCCGGTGTGCCTCCGCCTCACTCATCTTCAAATGCTCCATCAGAAGGAGCTTTGCGCGGTTAACTAGCCGGATCTCCTCCATCTTGCTTTGCAGGGAAGTGGCCTTTTCTTCCAGGGCCCGGAGCCTTTGCCGGGTTGCAAAAAGCAGCTTTACAGACTGGTATACGACCTGGCGGTTGACCGGCTTGGGCAATGTCAAAATGCCGTAATCCTCCACCTTTTGGCTGATCGGATCTTGCAGGTCCGCGCGGACAAATAGGAGAATACCCGGCCCCTGTGTTTCTGCGGCATCAATGGCAAACTGGATGCCGAAATCGTCGGATAGAGGGGTGTTGATAATCAGGATATCGAAAGGCCTGTCCACCAACATCCGCTTGGCTTCGCCAACGGTAGGCGCAGATCGAATCGGGGAAAAGTTGCTTGCTGGCAACAAGTCCTTGAAAAGCGCACCTGTCTTTTGCCCAGAGGATACCACCAGGACACTACACGGCCTTTTTGGTTGCATCATGTGGATTCACTCCTCTCTTAGACAGTCGTTTATAGAAACAAATGGCACATTACAAAATTTCGGGGATAAATTCCTGGATAAATTTGCTCTGGCGAGCCAGCGAACGCGCCTCCTCCAAAGTGGCAGGAAGAGTCTCTAGGGGGTTCGTGACCGAACGGTCCGCTGTAAAAAGATTGACGTCCAAAGGCGCGCACAACGGCATTTGCTTCCGGATACCGTCCAACCCCGCGTAGATCAGCAGGGCATAGGCGAGGTATGGATTGGCCGTCGGATCAGGGGACCGCAGTTCAAACCGCTTGTATTCCCCCTTCGCAGCAGGGATGCGGATAAGCTGAGAGCGGTTTTCCGAGGACCACGTCAAATATCGCGGCGCTTTCTGTTCTCCCAAGCGGAGATAGGATTCTTCGGTGGGGTTTAAAAAGGCCGTGATCTCACGGATGTGGCTGAGAATCCCTGCGATAAAGGCATCCGTGTCCTTTTGCCCGCCAGGGCTTTTGATCGAGATATTGATATGTAGGCCGTTCCCGCACTGCCCACTTAAAGGCTTAGGGGAGAAGCAGGCATAAAGCCCGTTCTGCATGGCGATGTTCTGGGCGACGGATTTAAATGTCACAGCGTTATCCGCGGCAGAGAGGGCATCGCTGTATCGGAAGTCGATCTCGTTCTGTCCCGGCCCCTCTTCGTGGTGGGAGCCCTCCGGCCGGATCCCCATATCGCTCAATGTCAAGCAGATGTCGCGGCGGACGTTTTCCCCCCGGTCCTCTGGGGCGATATCCATATATCCGGCGTGGTCAAATGGCGCCTTTGTGGGGAATCCATTTTCGTCGGTTTGGAACAGATAAAATTCGAATTCCGCCCCAAAGTAACAGGCAACATCCATCTTTTTAGCCCGTGCAATGGCCTTTTTCAGAAGGAACCGGCTGTCCCGTTGGAAGGGGGTGCCATCGGGATTTTGAATCTCACAAAACATCCGCACAACCCGGCCTTGCGTGGGGCGCCAAGGCAATACAGAAAGCGTAGAAGGGTCGGGGAAAAGGAATAGGTCGGATTTGGTTTCGTCGCCAAAGCCTTGGATCGCGGAAGCGTCAAAGGAAATCCCATATTCAAAAGCCCGTCCGAGTTCGGTAGGCATAATGGCAATATTTTTTTGATTTCCGGCTAAATCGCAGAAGGCCAGGCGGATAAATTTTACATCTTCTTCCTGACAATAAGTCATCACTTCATCGTAACGATACACAACGATTCACTCCTTTTGGCGGCGTTACGCCGGGATATGATGGGGTGCTTTGGCCGGGTTTATCCCTTTAACAGGCGAAAAAGCGGCCTTAAAGAAAAACGTCCATAGATATCCCAAAATGAGGAAATCATCCTCCTTCGATACTATGAACGCCATTGCCCATATTGAATGTTTGTATTCACAATTTATTAATAATCATAGTATGAACAACTAGATTTGTCAACGAAAAATCTGAACCCGGACGAAGGAAAAATTTGTACAGTTTTCCGGAGCTTTCCTAGGCAATATGAAATTTTATAATAACTTCCTTCATAAAACTGTTTCAAGCTTTGAGAAATCAAAATAAAAAATAGTTAAAACCTAGGGAAATCCACATCATACGAGAAATCCACTTTTTGGGAAATTTTTAGAAAATGAAATTTATATTGATTGTAATTGCAAAAAATTTAAAAAAGGGCTTGACAAAGGATTGATTTGCTCGTATACTGCTGTACAGACAAGCAAGCGGCGATGACGTCGCAGGCAAAGACGCTCGGCCTGTGAAAAGGCTGGGTTATAAAAGAAGCTTTGTTCC
Source organism: Anaeromassilibacillus sp. 1001302B_160321_C8 (assembly GCF_015554745.1). Lineage (NCBI taxonomy): Bacteria > Bacillati > Bacillota > Clostridia > Eubacteriales > Acutalibacteraceae > Anaeromassilibacillus > Anaeromassilibacillus sp. 1001302B_160321_C8. Next base: position 28,018 of record NZ_JADNJD010000003.1, read on the forward strand.
TCTGTAAATGGAAGACAGATGGAGAAAAACTTTTTCGATTTTGTTCCGAAAAACGGCAAAGGCGTCGTAGAAAGAATGTTTCTACGACGCCTTTGCCGTTTTATTTATTTTCTATGAAAAGGGGTATTGTTATGAACACAATCACAAGCGTTTTTGGAACGAACGTTTTCAGCGATTCTGTTATGAGGGAACGTTTGCCCAACGAGACGTATAAGCAGCTGCAGCGCACCATTAAGCAGGGGAAACATCTGGACAATACAGTTGCCAATGTGGTTGCGAATGCGATGAAGGACTGGGCGATTGAAAAAGGGGCAACCCACTTTACCCATTGGTTCCAGCCGATGACGGGAATCACCGCAGAAAAGCATGACAGTTTTATCACCCCAATCGAAGATGGGCGCGTCATTTTGGAATTTTCCGGCAAGGAATTGATCCAAGGGGAGCCGGACGCCTCCTCGTTCCCATCCGGCGGCCTGCGCGCAACCTTTGAAGCGAGGGGCTACACCGCTTGGGACCCCACTTCCTATGCATTTATCAAGGGGAAGACGCTTTGTATTCCTACGGCGTTCTGCTCCTACGGAGGGGAAGCCTTGGATAAAAAGACGCCTTTGCTCCGCTCCATGGAGGCCATCAGCAAACAGGCGGTGCGGGTGTTGAAGCTCTTCGGTGACGGCGATGTGACCTCGGTCAAAACGACGGTCGGGCCGGAACAGGAGTACTTCCTGGTTGAGCGGGAAATGTTTGATAAACGGCCGGATTTGATTTATACCGGAAGAACGCTCTTTGGGGCGAAGCCGCCAAAGGGACAGGAACTGGACGACCACTATTTCGGCACCATCAAAACCAGGGTGGCTGAGTTTATGGAAGACCTGAACGAAGAGCTTTGGAAGCTCGGTGTTCTGGCCAAGACCGAGCACAACGAGGTTGCGCCCGCGCAGCACGAGTTGGCGCCGATCTTCACCACGACCAATATCGCTACGGACCACAACCAGTTGACCATGGAACTGATGCAGCGGATTGCCAAACGGCACAACCTTGTCTGCCTGCTCCATGAAAAGCCTTTTGCAGGGGTCAATGGCTCCGGAAAGCACAACAACTGGTCGATCTCCACCAACACTGGAAAGAACCTGCTCGATCCGGGGGATACGCCGCATGAAAACGCGCAGTTCCTGTTGTTCCTATGTGCGGTCATCAAGGCGGTGGACGATTATCAAGACTTGCTCCGCATTTCGGTGGCCTCCGCAGGAAACGACCACCGCTTGGGCGCCAATGAAGCGCCGCCGGCAATTGTATCCATGTTCCTTGGAACGGAATTGACCGAGATTCTCGATTCCATCGAAAAGGATGAACAATATGGCACGAGAGAAAAAGAACTTTGGAAGGTGGGCGTACATATCCTGCCGCGCTTCCCAAAAGATGCGACGGACCGGAACCGCACCTCCCCGTTTGCCTTTACCGGCAACAAATTTGAGTTCCGTATGCTCGGTTCCAGCGACTCTATTTCCGGGGCCAACATTGTGCTTAATACTGCGGTTGCAGAAAGCCTGCGGCAGTTTGCCGATGTTTTGGAACAGAGCGAGGACTTCAACGAAACATTGCATGATTTGATCCGCGACACCATCAAGGAACACAAGCGTATCATCTTTAATGGCAACGGCTACGACGACCAGTGGATCGCCGAGGCGGAAAGACGCGGCCTGCTGAACCTAAAGACGACGCCGGATTGCCTGCCATACTTCGTCAAAGAAAAGAACATCCAGCTCTTTAAAACGCACAAGGTGTTCACCGAAACGGAGATTCGGGCGCGGTATGAGATTTTGCTGGAGAACTACAGCAAAATTCTCAACATTGAAGCGGTGACCATGCTCGACATGGCCAATAAGGATTTGCTTCCCGCGTACTCGGCTTATACAAAGCAGCTGAGCGAGACGGTTGTAGCGAAAAAGGCAGCGGTACCGGATGCGGATTGCAGTTATGAAGAAGAACGGATCCGGATGATCTCCGGTCTGTGTGGCAGCATGTACCAGAGGGCCAAGGATCTGGAAGAGGTTCTGATGAAGCTGACGCATATGGAATGTGACGAGCTGGCAAAGGCGCAATATTACCGCACGGAGGTCTTTGGTGCGATGAACGAACTGCGCATTGTGGCGGACGAGATCGAAGGCGTGATGGACCGGAAATTCTATCCGTACCCGAATTATGGCGATCTGCTCTTTGGCGTTCGTTGACCATATCAGCGGATGATGCGGGAAAGCGAACCTACGCAGAGTGGGGTCGGAAGGTGCTTTTTACAATATAAGGGACCCGCACAGAGGAAGAAACAAAGCTGTTTTGTGGATTTGCACAAAGCGGCTGAAAGAGAAACACAACGTTACAATTGGGCGGCTATTCAATAGACGGTCCCGCGGTAAGCGTAGATTGCTCCAAAGGTTCTTCGGAGAAATCTGCGCTTACGCATCAAATAAGGAGGAAATGGATATGTGTTCCATTATGGGGTATTGCGGTAAGAGTATGCCGCTGGAAACGTTTCAGAAAGGGTTTGATAGGACCATCTCAAGGGGGCCGGATGACGCCCGTATTATCCATATAGGCAACGGATTGTTTGGGTTCCATCGCTTGGCGATTATGGGCCTCCAGCCAGAAGGGATGCAGCCCTTTTCCTTGGACGGGGATTACCTGATCTGCAATGGGGAAATCTATGGGTTCCGGCCGGTAAAAGAACAGTTAAAACAAAAGGGATACCGGTTTTACAGCGAGTCAGACTGCGAGATTCTGCTACCCCTTTACCGGGAATACGGGGTGGATATGTTCCGCATGTTGGATGCAGAGTTTGCCCTGGTGCTGTATGACCACAGGCGCGATAAATTTATTGCGGCGCGCGACCCCATCGGCATCCGGCCACTTTTCTATGGAAAAGATGAAAACGGGGATATGCTCTTTGCAAGCGAGGCGAAAAACTTGGTGGGCCTCTGCAAAAAGATCATTCCGTTCCCGCCGGGGCATTATTACGACGGGGAAAGTTTTGTCTGTTACCGCGATATGACAACGGTGGAGACAGTCTGCGAGGACGATTTGGAAACTGTCTGCCGGAAGATCCGCGAGAAATTGGTTGCTGGGATCGAAAAGCGGCTGGATTCCGACGTGCCGCTGGGTTTCCTGCTCAGCGGCGGATTGGATTCCTCCTTGGTCTGTTCTGTGGCGGCAAAACTTCTGAAGAAGCCCATCGAGACCTTTGCGATCGGCATGGACACGGACGCGATTGACCTCAAGTACGCGAGGGAGGTCGCCGAGTATATCGGTTCCCATCACCATGAAGTGATCATCACCAAAGAGGATGTTTTGGAGGCCCTTCCAAAGGTTGTGGCCCTTCTAGGGACCTACGACATCACCACCATCCGCGCGAGCATCGGTATGTACTTGGTGTGCAAGTATGTGCATGAAAAGACCGACATCCGCGTACTGCTGACCGGCGAAATTTCCGACGAGCTGTTCGGCTATAAATATACGGATTTTGCTCCAGACGCCCAAGCATTCCAAAAGGAATCGGAAAAGCGTGTCCGGGAACTCTATATGTACGACGTGCTGCGCGCGGACCGCTGTATTTCCGTCAATTCCCTGGAAGCACGGGTCCCGTTTGGGGATCTGGCCTTTGTGGAGTATGTGATGAGCGTCGATCCGGCGAAGAAGCTGAACACATATGGAAAGGGAAAATATCTGCTGCGCCACGCCTTTGAGGGGGACTATTTGCCCCACGATATTTTGATGCGGGAAAAGGCGGCCTTCTCGGACGCAGTGGGCCATTCCATGGTGGACGATTTGAAGGCATATGCTGAGGAACAATACAGCGACAAAGAATTTGAAGCCGGCTGCAAAAAATACGACTTTGCCACACCGTTTACAAAGGAATCCCTGCTATATCGGGATTTGTTTGAACAGTATTACCCAGGACAGGCAGAGATGATTTCGGACTTCTGGATGCCGAACAAAGACTGGGAAGGATGCGACGTCCAGGACCCGTCCGCGCGGGTCTTGGCCAACTATGGAGACAGCGGCAAATAAACGGAACGGGGGTTTCACCATGGAACAACGACAAAACGGCCTATATCAGGAATCGTTCGAGCACGATGCATGCGGCATCGGCGCCGTTATCAATATCAAGGGGAAGAAAAGCCACAAGGTGGTTGACGATGCGTTAAAGATTGTAGAAAAGCTGGAACACCGCGCAGGCAAGGACGCCACCGGAAAAGTTGGCGACGGCGTGGGAATCATGCTGCAAATTTCCCATCCCTTCTTTGAAAAGATTGCCCGGGAAAAGGGCGTCTCCATCGGTGGCGAGCGGGAATACGGCGTGGGGATGTTCTTCTTTCCCCAGAACAAACTCCTGCGCACGCAGGCGCAAAAGATGCTGGAGGTCATTGTAAAGAAAGAGGGGCTGCTTTTTGGATTCTGGCGGAAGGTCCCAGTCCACCCCGAAATCTTGGGTCAGAAAGCGCTCGACTGTATGCCGGAGATTTATCAATGTTTCATCAAAAAGCCAAAGGAGATCCCCAGCGGCATTGCCTTTGACCGGAAATTGTATGTGGTCCGGCGCACCTTTGAGCAGAGCGGCAACGACACCTATGTCGCGTCCCTATCCAGCCGGACGATTGTCTACAAAGGGATGTTCCTCGTGAATCAGCTGCGGGAGTTCTATTCGGATTTGCAGGACGAGGATTACGTCTCCGCCATGGCGCTGGTGCACTCTCGTTTCTCCACCAATACGAACCCAAGCTGGGAACGCGCTCATCCGAACCGCTTCCTGCTCCACAACGGCGAGATCAACACGATCCGCGGCAATGTAGACCGCATGCTTGCCCGGGAGGAGACGATGTTCTCACCCGATCTTCAGGCGAATATGGATAAGATCCTCCCTGTGGTGGACGACAATGGTTCCGACTCGGCAATCCTGGACAACACCATCGAATTCCTCGTGATGAGCGGGATGGAACTGCCAAAGGCGATGATGATTACGATCCCAGAACCTTGGGAGAGCGATGACAACATCAGCCGGGAAAAGAAAGACTTCTACCGCTATTACGCCACCATGATGGAGCCCTGGGACGGCCCTGCGGCGGTTTTGTTCTCCGACGGCGACCTTGTGGGTGCAACGCTGGACCGCAACGGCCTGCGTCCCTCCCGTTACTATGTATTGGAGGACGACACCGTGATCCTCGCCTCCGAGGTGGGGGTGCTGGATATCCCGCCGGAAAAAATTGTGCAGAAATCCCGCTTGGAGCCGGGCAAGATGCTGGTGGTCGACATGGTGCGCGGCGCGATCATCTCGGACGAAGAGCTCAAAAGCACGTATGCACACCAACAGCCCTATGGCGAATGGCTGGATAAGAACGTCGTGGAGCTCTCGGAGCTCAAGGTGCCCAACCACAAGGTGGAGACACACCCGCAGGAACTGCGGGATAAGCTGTACAAGGCGTTTGGTTACACATATGAAGATCTGAAGACGGCCATTCTTCCAATGGCGCGCGACGGAAACGAACAGACCGCCTCCATGGGCATCGATATTCCCATCGCGGTGCTGTCCGACAAGCACCAGCCCCTGTTCAATTATTTTAAGCAGAGCTTTGCCCAGGTGACGAACCCGCCGATCGACGCCATCCGGGAAAAAGTCGTCACCAATACGACCGTATATGCTGGGTCGGACGGGAACCTCCTCCAGGAGAAGGCGGAGAACTGCATGGTGCTGCAGATCAACAACCCGATTTTAACGAGCGTGGATATGCTCAAGATCAAAAGCCTCAACCGGCGGGGGCTCAAGACCGACACGGTCTCCCTGCTATATTATAAAAACACACCGGTCAAACGGGCGCTGGACCGGCTGTTCGTCCAGGTGGACAAAGCTTATAAGAACGGCGCCAATATCATCGTCCTGTCGGACCGCGGGGTGGATGAAAACCACGTAGCGATCCCCTCGCTCTTGGCGGTGTCCGCAATCGAGCAGTATTTGATCCGGACCAAGAAGCGCACGGCGATCTCCATTATCCTGGAAAGCGGGGAACCCCGCGACGTGCACCACTTCGCAACCCTGTTAGGGTATGGCGCGATTGCGATCAACCCCTATCTTGCCCATGAAGCCATTGCAGAACTGATCGAAAACAACATGCTCGATAAGGATCTGTATGTCGCCATCGAGGATTACGACAAAGCGATCTTGAGCGGCGTGGTCAAAATTGCATCCAAGATGGGCATTTCAACGCTGCAATCGTATCAATCCGCTCAGATTTTCGAGGCCATCGGCATCAAAAAGTCGGTGATCGATGCCTATTTTACCAATACCGTCAGCCGGGTGGAGGGCATCGGCCTGGAGGAGATCGACCAGGACATCCATGTGCGGCATTCCCATGCGTTTGATCCCCTGGGGCTGGGCGTGGACACAACGCTGGATTCCTCCGGCAGTTACAATCTGCGGAGCGGAAAGGACAAAGACGACCATCTCTATTCCCCGCAGGTCATTGTCGCCTTACAGCAGGCTACGAGGTCGGGGAGTTATGAAAAATTTAAAGAATATACCGCTATGGTGGACGACGAGACAAGGCCCCACACGCTTCGCGGCCTGATCGACTTTGTGTTCGATCCGGACGGCGGGATCCCTCTGGAAGAAGTGGAACCGGTGGACAGCATCGTCAAGCGGTTTAAAACCGGCGCCATGTCATACGGCTCCATCTCGGAGGAAGCGCATAAATGCATGGCGCTCGCTATGAACCAGATCGGCGGCAAATCCAATTCCGGCGAGGGCGGCGAGCTTCCGGAGCGGCTTTCCTCCGAGTATTGCAGCGCGATCAAACAGGTGGCTTCCGGGCGCTTTGGCGTGACCAGCGAATACCTGGTCTCCGCGAAAGAGATCCAGATCAAAATGGCGCAGGGGGCGAAGCCGGGCGAGGGCGGACACCTACCTGGCAGAAAGGTCTATCCGTGGATTGCAAAGACCCGCTATTCCACGCCGGGCGTCTCCCTGATTTCGCCGCCCCCACACCACGACATCTATTCCATTGAGGACTTGGCGCAGCTCATCTATGACCTGAAAAATGCCAACCACAACGCGGATATTTCCGTCAAGCTGGTGTCGGAGGCCGGCGTCGGGACCATCGCGGCGGGCGTCGCCAAAGCGGGTGCAAGCGTCGTGCTGATTTCCGGTTACGACGGCGGCACCGGCGCGGCTCCCCGCAACTCCATCCACAACGCCGGCATGCCTTGGGAGCTGGGGTTGTCCGAAGTGCATCAGACGCTGATGAGAAACGGCCTGCGCTCCCATGTGCGGATTGAAACAGACGGCAAGCTTATGAGCGGCCGGGATGTGGCCATTGCCTGCATGCTGGGCGCGGAGGAATTCGGTTTCGCCACAGCGCCCCTGGTCACCATGGGATGCATGATGATGCGCGTATGCAATTTGGATACCTGTCCGTTTGGAATCGCCACCCAAAACCCGGAGCTGCGCAAGCGCTTTTCCGGAAAGCCCGAGTATATCGTCAACTTTATGCGGTTTATCGCAGAAGAGGTACGGGAGATCATGGCGCGGCTGGGCATCCGCACGATCGACGAATTGGTGGGACGGACAGACCTGCTGAAAAAGCGTGAGAATTCCGCAGCGCCCCGCGGGAAGCTGGTGGACCTCACCAAGATTCTGAACCATCCATACCAGGGGACTTGCCATTACCGCAAGGAAGATGCCTATGCGTTTGCGTTGGAAAAGACGGTGGATGAACGGGTCATCCTTCCAAAACTTCATCAGAACTTGATGAACGGGAAACCGGGGCAGGTGGAATTGCAGGTTTCCAGCACGGACCGGACGGTCGGCACGCGGTTTGGCTCGGAAGTGACGCAGCGGTTTGGCAATTCGCTTCCAGAGGACACCTACCAGATCCTCTGTCACGGAGGCGGAGGCCAGTCCTTTGGCGCATTCCTTCCCAAAGGCGTTACAATCCGGCTTTCCGGCGACAGCAACGACTATTTCGGAAAGGGTCTGTCTGGAGGGAAATTGGTGGTATTCCCGCCGAAAGGAAGCCGTTTTACAGCGGAAGAGAATGTCATCATCGGCAACGTGGCGCTCTATGGAGCCACGAGCGGCAAAGCCTTTATCAACGGAATCGCCGGCGAGCGCTTCTGCGTGCGCAATTCGGGCGCACTCGCTGTGGTGGAAGGCGTAGGGGACCACGGCTGTGAATATATGACCGGCGGTGTTGCGGTCGTCCTGGGGAGGACGGGCAAAAACTTTGCCGCTGGTATGAGCGGCGGCATCGCCTATGTGCTCGACCGGGAACACGATCTATATCGAAAGGTCAACAAGGAACTTGTAACCATCGAAAACCTGACGGAAAAGCATGATATCGAAGAGCTGAAGGCGATCCTTTCGGAACATTTTGAGAACACCGGTTCTGCCCTGGCAAAAGAGATCCTTGCGGACTTCGAGGCCTTTGTGCCGCTGTTCAAAAAGATCATGCCCAACGATTACCAGAAAATGCTCAAAACAATTTCTTCCATGGAGAAAAAAGGAATGAGCCGGGAAGAAGCAGAGATCGAAGCGTTTTATCAGAATACACGGAGATAGGAGAAGCGATATGGGGAAAGCAACAGGTTTTTTAGAGTATCAAAGAGATGAAACACCGGAGAGAAGTCCCCTGGAACGCATCCGCGATTTTGATGAGTTTCACGGCGCCCTCTCCGAGGAAGAGCGCAGAAAGCAGGGGGCGCGCTGCATGAATTGCGGCGTCCCATTCTGCCAATCCGGTATGATGCTGCACGGCATGGCGACCGGATGCCCACTGCACAATCTGATCCCAGAATGGAACGATGAGGTTTACCACGGCAATACCTGGCATGCGCTGTCCCGTCTGTTAAAGACCAACAATTTCCCGGAATTTACGGGCCGGGTATGCCCGGCGCTCTGCGAGGTGGCGTGTCTGTGCGGCGTAAACGACCGGCCGGTGACCATCAAAGAGAACGAACGCTCCATCATTGAAAAGGGATTTACGGACGGCTATATGCAGCCCTGTATCCCGGAGATCCGCACGGATAAACAGGTGGCGATTGTTGGTTCGGGGCCCTCAGGTCTGGCCTGTGCCGACATGCTCAATAAGCGGGGCCACCATGTGACGGTATATGAGAAGAACGACCGGATCGGTGGGCTTCTGATGTATGGGATTCCCAATATGAAGCTGGACAAGGCGGTCATCGATCGCCGTGTGGAGCTGATGAAAGAAGAGGGCGTGCGGTTTATCACCCACACAAACGTGGGCGTCGACCTCCTTCCCAAAGCTCTGTTGGAGCAGTACGATGCGGTTGTGCTCTGCTGCGGCGCGGAGCAACCCCGCGACATCCAAGCGTTGGGAAGGGAAGAGGCGAAGGGTGTTTACTTTGCCGTCGATTTTCTGACACGGAACACCAAGAGCCTTCTCGATTCCCACTTTGCAGATGGGCAGTATGTGAACGCCAAGGACAAACATGTGGTCGTTGTCGGCGGCGGCGATACGGGCAACGACTGCGTTGGCACCGTTCTGCGCCATGGCTGCAAGTCGGTGGTGCAGCTGGAGATGATGCCCAAAGCCCCGGACGAGCGCAGTGCCGACAACCCATGGCCCGAGTATCCTAAAACTTGCAAGACCGATTACGGCCAGCAGGAGGCGATCGCTGTATTTGGAAAGGACCCCCGGCGGTACTGTACCACGGTCAACCGTGTGATCACCAACGAAGAGGGAAATGTGACGGCCATCGAAATCGTCCGCCTGGCCTTTGATGAAAACCGCAAATACAGCCCAGTCCCTGGCAGTGAAGAGGTCATCGACTGCGACTTGCTCATCATCGCCGCAGGGTTTACCGGATGCAAGACATATATCGCCGACGCTTTCCAATTGGAGCTTTCTCCCCGGAATACGGTCAAGACAGGGGCTGGAAAATATGCGTCCAATGTCCCCGGCGTGTTTGCTGCCGGAGACATGCACCGTGGGCAATCCCTGGTTGTCTGGGCCATTGCAGAGGGCAGGGAATGTGCCAAAGAGGTAGACGCTTATTTGGAAGGATACTCCAATATGTAAGAGACTCATCGCAAAGGTTACACACATGGTGCCGTCCAAGGAATGAAGAGAGATTCTATTGGATGGACCAGTAAACATAAAAATAGATGCGCTGCATCTGGAAAGCGAAGTGGTTCTGGAATTTTCCATTGCCACTTCGCTTCTGCGTTTCTGTGCCAATTGACTAATGGGACTGGAACGGGAACGATACGAAACGGAACAAAAATGGCTCTTTTTCTGAATCGATTCCTATGTTATAATAATAGCCTTACAACACAAATGGAAATTTTTGATTTTCCCACAACTATCCTCAGAAACTATGTTGGGGCTTTTTGTAGGAATGTGATCGTTTGAAAGGAAAAAGAGATCTATGTACCGATTAATCAAACAGGTGGGCAAAGCCCGCCGCGGGGAATTTGTTACACCGCATGGGATCATCCAAATGCCTGCCTTTATGAATGTGGCGACCGCCGGTGCGATCAAAGGGGCGGTGTCCGCACTCGATTTAAAAGAGTTGAAATGCCAGGTACAGCTTTGCAATACCTATCATTTGCATCTGCGCCCTGGCGATGAGACGGTGAAAAAGCTCGGCGGCCTGCACACATTTACCCGCTGGCAGGGGCCAATTTTGACGGACAGCGGCGGTTTCCAGGTGTTTTCATTGGCAAAGCTGCGCAATATTAAGGAAGAGGGCGTAACCTTTGCCTCCCACATCGACGGGCACCGGATCTTCATGGGGCCGGAGGAAAGCATGCGGATTCAATCCAACCTGGGTTCTACCATCGCCATGGCCTTTGACGAGTGCATGGAAAACCCGGCGGAATACAACTATGCCCGCGCTTCCTGTCAACGGACCGTTCGTTGGCTATACCGCTGCAAGGAGGAACACGACCGGCTCAATGCCCTGCCGGATACGGTCAACCCCAAGCAGATGCTCTGGGGGATCAACCAGGGCAGCACATACGAAGACCTGCGCATAGAAAACATGCGCGAGATCCGGAAGCTGGACCTGGACGGATATGCCATCGGCGGATTGGCGGTGGGAGAACCGGCGGAGGAGATGTACCGTATCATAGAGGCTGTCGAACCGGAGATGCCAGCGGACAAGCCCCGCTATTTGATGGGTGTGGGGACGCCGGTCAACATTTTGGAAGCGGTCAAGCGCGGTGTGGATATCTTTGACTGCGTGATGCCAAGCCGCAACGCACGCCACGGCCATGCCTTTACTTGGGAGGGATGCCGCAACCTGATGAACGCCAAATACGAGCTGGACACGCTTCCGCTGGACCCGACGTGCGACTGCCCGGCCTGCCGCAACTTCTCCCGTGCTTATATCCATCACCTCTTTAAGAGCGGGGAAATGTTGGCGATGCGCCTTTGTGTGATGCACAATATTTATTTTTACAACACGCTCTTAGAGCGTATCCGTGCAGCGCTCGACAACGATCAATTTGATGCGTTTTACGAGGAAAACGTTGCAAAGCTCGGAAAACGGATTTAAAACGGAAATTCCTTTGGGAAAGCGATTAAAACGCTTGCATGCCTTCCCATTTATTGCTATAATGAGTAGCACGAGTGCCCGCCAAAACCGTTCGAATGCACGATGGTTGTGAGTGGATGGGCTTATCATTATGGAGGTGCAGTATCGTATAATGGAAAACTTTATGGTTCTAGCAAACACCACAGAAGCAAGTTCCGGCGGCAGCATGTGGACAATCCTGATCTTCTATGCGGTCATCATTGTGGGCTTTTATCTGCTGCTGATCCGCCCTTCTTCCAAGAAGAAAAAGAAGGAAGAAGCCATGCGCAAAAACGCGCAGATTGGCGATGAAATTACGACCATCGGTGGAATTGTGGGCCGCATCATCAGCATTAAGGAAGACACGGATACCGTTATCATCGAGACGGGCACGGACCGTGCAAAGCTGCGTGTGAAGCGTTGGGCGATCGGCAGCGTGGATACGGAGCATGAAGAGCCCGCAGAGAAGGAAGAAAAGAAAGAAAAAACTGGAAAGTTCAAGTTTAAGAAATAAGCACAGTGGACGAATACCGAACGCGTTCCCCGCATATCTATCAAGCAGATAGTGGAGGAGGGCGTGTGATGAAAATGACCAGATCCAATAAAAACAGCACCGTATTGGGAGCGGTACGCGCGGTCGTGATCGGGGCGGTATGTGGAGCGGTTTTATGTGCGGGACTTTTGGCTCTCTTTGCTTTTGGCTTTGTAAAGGCAAGCTATATCCCGCAATTTGCAATCAATCCCATCATTATTGCGGTTTCCGCTTTCAGCGCTTTTGCAGCGGGATTCTTTGCGGCGAAGGTTTCCAAAAAGAACGGCCTGCTGTTTGGGGCAATCTCTGGGCTTCTGTTGTTTGTTCTGTTTTTGCTTGCGGGTGTGATCGCCTTCCATGGAGCACCCGTGCTGACGACCCTCACGCGCTTAGCAGTGATGGTTTTAGCGGGTGCGATTGGCGGGTTGCTTTCTGTGAGTAAAAAGAGCAAAATAAAATAGCCCTTTTCTTATCGAGTAGATTGTGCTATAATGAACAAAGAATATTCAAGACTTAGAAATGGGGGTTTTATCATGGAGCAGATCAAAACGTTGAATAAGGCCAATCTGAAGGAAAGCGCTGTGAAAGGCGGCTGCGGCGAATGCCAGGCGTCCTGCCAGTCCGCATGCAAGACTTCCTGCACGGTTGCCAACCAGAAGTGCGAAAACGCCAATCGCTAAGGTTTCATATTGCGAAGGGCACGTTTTTTGTAGCGGGTCCGGCTCGCACATAGACCAAGAGACCAAAGGGACAGGAAACCTGTCCCTTAAATTTTGTGCAAATGGGGAAAAGTACATGATACATAAATATCGTTTGAATGGCTACCGCATTGTGATGGACACAAATAGCGGCGCCGTACATCTCTTTGAAGAAGCACCTTTTTTGATGTTGGACTACCTGGAAAAGGAAGATTGTGTCCCGGAATTGCCGCCGCAGGATATGATGGAGGCGCTCCGCAGACAGTTCGATGAAGAAACCCTCACCCAGGCTTATGCCGAATTGCGGGAATTGTATACTTCAGGCCAGCTCTTCTCAGCGGACGAGTACGAAAAGTTTGCCACAATGATGACGAATGCTCCCATCAAATCCATGTGCCTGAACATTGCGCACGATTGTAATCTGCGCTGCGAATATTGCTTTGCAGCAAAGGGGGACTTTGGCCGCGGCAGAATGTTGATGCCTCTGGAAGTTGCGAAAAAAGCTATCGACTTTTTGATTGAAAAGTCCGGGCCGCGCCACAATCTGGAAGTGGATTTCTTCGGCGGAGAACCGTTGATGAACTTTGATGTGGTGAAAGAAACAGTTGCTTATGCGCGTAGCATCGAGAAGGCGCACAACAAAAATTTCCGCTTTACAATCACCACCAACGGCCTTTTGCTGACGGACGATAAGATCGACTTTATCAACCGTGAGATGTCGAATGTGGTCCTTTCCATCGACGGGCGGAAAGAGGTCAACGACCGCCTGCGTGTACGTACAAACGGAAGCGGCAGCTATGACACCATTGTGCCGCGCTTCCAGAAGTTGGTGGCTACCCGCGGGAAGGACAAGGATTACTATGCACGTGGCACCTTTACGAAGTATAATTTGGACTTTACCGAGGACGTCCTGCATTTGGTGGATCTCGGCTTTGACCAGGTTTCCGTGGAGCCCGTGGTATCTGACCCAAAACTCAGTTATTCCATCCAGGAGGAAGACCTTCCCCGTGTGTTTGAGGAATATGAGCGACTGGCAAACACCATCATTGCCAGAAAGAAAGAGGGGAGAGGGTTTAACTTCTTCCACTTTATGCTCGACTTAAACCAGGGCCCCTGCGCAATCAAACGGCTTCGCGGGTGTAGCTGCGGCAATGAGTATGTTGCTGTGACGCCGGAAGGGGATATCTTCCCATGCCATCAGTTTGTCGGTGAGGATGAATGGAAGATGGGCAATGTGCTGGATGGCAGCTACGACATGGAACGGAAAAACATGTTTGCGCTTGCCAATGTGTATAGCAAGGAGCAGTGCAAGAATTGCTGGGCGAAGTTCTATTGCAGCGGCGGATGCAACGCCAATAACTGGCAATACGAGGGCGATATCCACAAGCCCCATTCGATCGCCTGTGCGTTAGAGCAAAAGCGTCTGGAATGTGCTGTAATGATTCAAGCGGCCCTGGCAGAATAAGGCCCAATAAGAGGTGTTTTATACACGCGGATGCGGAATATACACCCGCGTGTATTTTTATGCACTTTTAATTTACATAACGTTGTTTACATAATCTTAAATTGGTTTACATAATTGATATCTGCATAGAGTAACAATTCTGCATGAAAATGCAAGAAATATTCTTTGGGATATTGCACTACATTTTGAAATGTATTATAGTATATACTAGATAAATTGATAAGAGCGAGATGTTTTTCAGAAGCAGGGCTGAAAAATCATATTTGTCCCCAGCCGCGCATACCTTTAAAGTGAGCAACCTTTGGGGAGGCGGTACATGATGCATATAAAAGGGACAAACGTTTTTCAGCTCGATCGATGGAAGGGGCGTCTAATTGATAAGGCCAGCCTGATCGAAGCGGTGCGGTCAAACTTGGCGACAGTTTTGTTGGCCCTGTGCTTTTTGGTCGGGATGGTATCGGGAGCATTGATCACGCGGAATGTAGACGTTTCCATACTGGATAAGGTGGATTTTCTATTTTACAGCAACTTTCAGGAGAGGGCTTCACAACCGGTTTTTTCTGTGTTCTCTGCATCTTTTGCATCCTCGTTCTTGTTTGTGTTGGCATGTTTTCTTTGCGGCCTTTCGCTGTGGGGGGTGTTTGCCGTTCCAGCGATTCTGTTCTTTCGGGGGCTTGGTCTGGGCCTAACTTCCGGATATCTCTATGCCACACATGGTTTTCACGGGGTGATTTTTCACTTCCTCGTCATCCTTCCCGGCGCGTTTGTATGTTGCCTAGCTTTATTGCTGGCAGGAAGGGAAAGTATGCGGTTCTCCCGTCGTATTACAGGGACCGCCGGTTCTGGGATGAAATTGTATTGTCTCCGCTATGGCGCTGTTTTGGCGATGTGTTTTTTGGCGGCGCTTCTCGACTTGTTGACGACGGTCTGCTTTGCGGGGCTTTTTTCGTTTTAAGGGGTAAAGAACATGAAGGACTTTTGTTTGGATTTCAGCGACTACTTGGTGAATCAAAAAAATGTTTCAGACAATACGCTGGACTCCTATCTTCGCGATGTGGAGCATTTTCTGGCGTATCTATCGCAACAAGGATTAGATGACCCTGCCTCCGTTGATGAAGCCCAAATGGAACGGTATGTTGAAAATTTGACGAGTTTAAAAAAATCCAATGCGACCATTACACGTAATATAGCATCAATCCGGTGTTTCTATTATTTTCTCATGCAAAGCGGTTTAGCAGAGAGCAACCCCGCACGGAATATCAAATTGGAAAAGGCGCCAAAGAAACTTCCGCAGATTCTCAGCGGGGAAGAAATTGACTTGCTCCTCAGTCAGCCCGATCCCACAGAGCCGAAGGGATGCCGCGATAAGGCGATGTTGGAGCTTCTGTACGCTACGGGGATACGTTCTTCGGAGCTGGTTGCTCTTGACGTCAACGACATCAATCTGCGAACGGGAATGCTGTGCTGCCACAGCGGAAAATCGGAGCGAATGATCCCTGTGTATGCCACCGCTGTAGCGGCCATTTCGGATTACATCCTCCGGGTACGCAATCTCATTGTTTCCCAGGATGGCGGACAAGCCCTGTTTACCAATTTGAACGGAAAGCGTTTGACCCGGCAGGGGTTCTGGAAGATCGTGAAAGGATATGCGGAACAAGCGGGGATCACAAAGGAAATTACCCCGCACACCCTTCGCCATTCCTTCGCCCTTCATCTATTGGAAAATGGGGCCGATTTAAAGGACATCCAGGCTATGTTGGGACATGCGGATATTTCTTCTACGCAGGTTTATGTGCACCTATTGAACGACCATTTTAAAGAGGTGTATAATCAATGCCATCCTCGTGCAAAGCTGGGATAACGCAAAAGAAAAAATAGCAGCTAGTTTTTAAACTAGCTGCTATTTTTTCTTTGTCCGGCCAATCACATCCGTATAAATCTTGATGTTATCCGGCAGTACACGATCCAACCGGTATCGTTGGATGTGCAGCAAGGCGTTGTGCCGGTAAGAATCCAATTGGTCGCGCAATTGATATACCGCTTCGAGTTGCTGCTCAAGAGCCTCCTGATCTCCACTGGGAAATAAAAACCCGGTCTTGCCAGGAAGAACCAACTCCCGATGCCCTTTAATGTCGCTGGCAACCACCGGAAGGCCGCAGGCCATGGACTCCATCACATTAAACGGCAGCCCCTCAATCCGGCTGGATGTGACAGACACATCGCACAGGGGATAGAGTTCCCCCATCCGGTCAACATACCCCAAAAACTGTATTTGCGTCTCCATATGCAGCGACTTGACCAGTGCTTTGCACTCCTCCTCAAGAGCTCCTGTTCCAGCCAGGAGCAGCTTCATCTCCGGATGCCGTTTGGCAACGGATGCAAACGCACGGAGCAAAAGCGCCTGATTTTTACGGGGAGAAAACTCCGCCGCATAGACAAAGAGGACATCCGCATCTGTATATCCAGCTTTTTTACGTGCCGCCCTACGCGCTTCCTGCGAAAGAGGATGGTATCTTTTCAGATCCAGGCCCATCCCGTCGGTGAAACAGAGCTGGTCTTTGTAGAGATGATGATGCCGCGCAATCTCCAGATCTTCATGATTCATAACAAGGGTTACATCTGTAATCCGCGCACAGAGTTTTTCCGGCAGGAGATAGCGCCATTTTTTCCATCCTTCTTTTTCAGAAAAGAGATACCCGTGGGACGTGCAAAAAACAAGCGGCCTCTGCCGGGCTGGAATTGTTAGAATCGCTGCTCGTATCACCGCGCTGGCCAAGGTTGTGTGTGTACTAACAACATCAAAGGAATGCTCTTTGAAAAGTTTCCTTGCTTTCCAGATTGCCTGCAAATTCCGAGGGCTTGTCAAATTTTTTTCAAAAGGCAGCGTGATCACAAAATCCGCAAAGGGAATTTCCTGACTGCTACTTGCAACGACCCAGACTTCGTACCCAAGGGAACGAAACGCTTGGAGATAGGGAAGATGGAAGTGCAAAATATGTCCCGGGGTGGATGCACAAAATAAAATTTTGGGCTTTCGATTCAATGCCATATAAGACCTCTTACTATTTACTATAATTTTATCGTTAAGATTCTATTCATTGGAGCGATCTTTTCTTTGGGAATCCTCCTTCAGATTCGTGACGGCACTCCGAGGTTTTATGTGGGCCAGTGGATTTGCATTTGCCGCTTGTTCCATCTGCTGGTCGGATAGATGCGTATAGATTTCTGTAGTTCCCAAATTTTCGTGGCCCAAAATATCTTTTAAGACGCGAATATCCACATGGCCATGCTGATACATCAAAGTAGCCGCAGTGTGTCGCAATTTATGAACGGAATACCCTGGACCACCTAAATCAATTTGTGCAAGATATTTCTTGACGAGGTATTGAACCGTTTTCGGGCTGATTCTTTTACGCTGTGCGCTGATAAATAGCGCCTTTTTATCAATCAGTCCATCGTGCGGACGAACCGCCAAATATCGGCGGATTGCATCTTGGCAAGCCTCATTCAAATATACAATTCGTTCCTTATTTCCTTTCCCCAGCACTCGCATCGTGTTGGAGCTTTGCCGCACATCACTCAAATTGAGGCCTACCAATTCGGAAAGACGTAATCCACAATTTAAGAACAGAACAAGAATACAGTAGTCGCGTTCCTTGTTTTTTCCATCCACTTTTGTCAATAGATCGATACTTTGTTCGAATGTTAGGTATTTGGGAAGCGATGAACGCAATTTTGGCGTTTCCAATTCCAAGACAGGATTGACGTCTAATTGGTTGGTTTTATTGGTCAAATATTTAAAAAAAGTACGAAGGCTTGAAACTTTGCGGGATCGGGTAGCTGGTTTATTGTTTCGAACATTTGTTAGATAATTCATGTATTCAAAAACCTGCGTCAAAGTAATGGTACGTATCAGGTCAATATCCACATCGGATATAGAGATTTCTTCAAATGGCGTATCATCTTTAACTAAGTTTCTGGATAGCTTAATGTACCGAAAAAACGTACGCAAATCTAAATAATATTCTTCCACTGTTTTTTCGGATTTTCCTTTGATCGTACCTAGGTAGCCTAAAAATTCACGGATAATTTGTGGAGCTTCTGCTAATAATTCTGGTTTCATGTTATCATCTCTAAAAATGTTTGGATTTATTTTGATTAAAATATCGTTTGTTGACTTGAATATATTATAACATAAAAACTGAATGTCGTCCGAAAATCTCTGGTTAAAAATGATCTTAAGTTTTCCGTTTTACAAAACCTAATTTTAACATTTCTCCTTCCCTAAATTATACAAAATATTTATTTTGTCTAATTGCCTAACCTTTAAAAAATAGGGGCCCTTCGGGGCTCCTTCTCTTCTGTTGTGTTCCCGGCGCTCTCGCGCAAGGTATTGCCGGCAATTTACGCTGCGCAGACAAAATAAAGGGTTTTGCCCAATCGGCGTTAGCCATCCTCCTTTCTGTAGGAATCGCAGCGCCTAATTTAAGGGTAGCAGTAAATACAGTGTAACACAAGAGAATGCTACCAAACAGTGGCTTATTTTTTCCTGCGGCGCAGTTCAAGTTGATCTGCCATTGCATACAAGATTGTCACAGCCTCATCCTCATGGTTCAGCAGTTCCTTCACCCGCTCAATGCTGCCGGTCCTGCGGTACTCGCTCACTGCATAGAGCTTGCGGGCCGAGTGCGGCGAAATGTGAATATCTTTGACCCGAAAGAGCTTTGCCGCACGGCGGAGGTCTTTGTAAACCGCCTGGCGCGTCCTGGGCTTGCGGTAGTCGAGCCGGTTCTCAAAGACGTAGATGCGTCCAGCCTGTGCCAAAAGCCGGTCCAGCAAGGTTCTGGGAAGGCGGACGCGCTTGGTCTTGCCTGTTTTAAGCTCTCGAACAGAAAAGCGTTCCGAAAGCTTTGTCGTGCGCAAATTGAGCACATCAGAAATACGCAAACCCGTGCAAGCACTGACCTCACAGGCGAGGCGATTTGGCGGCATGAGCGCCGCGAGTAGATGTTCAAATTCGTTGGCTTCCATAAAGCCAGCCCTCATAAAATCCCCCCAGTGTTCAAACCTGAAAAAGACAACTCGGAAAAGCAAAGCCAGTACACGCGGGAAAAAGCGGCTCTCCCCTCTCTGGAAACTGGCTGCTCAATCGAGCTCGGTCCATTTTTGCCAATAGAGGGAATCGGCGCGGGTGTTGACCATGAGATTGCGGAGTGCACCGAAGATGGTGTGGCCCGCGCCAATGGCTTCATGGCCATCCTGGAAGATGACTTCAATCATGGCGCAAAGCTCATTGAGGCGCGCTTCGCAGTCGTAAGTGAGGCTGATCGTAGAGACGGGTTTCCGCGCGGCGGAGAGAATGTAGAGTACCATTTCAGAGCTCATAGAAGGTTCCCCTTTCATGTCGATATTTTTCACAGATGCAAAGTTCAGAAAAGTTCGCGATACAGGCCGTCGATGAAGGAAAATTTCCGAGTTTGGCCGGAGATGGCGGCCTGTTCGCGGTCGTCGTTGATGTTGATCTTCAAGGCGCGTGCGGTCTCGGCAAAGACGCCATAGAGTTGGATGAGACGCCGCCGGGCCATGGCGGAGTGGAGGACGGGCAAGACGCGGCAATAGCCATCGAGATCCAGCTTCAAGTGGAACGGTTTAACCGCATATTTGGCAACTTCAGCGACAGCATTGTTTCGTTCGGCCTCTTTCACCCGGGAGATATAGACTTGCCAGAGGCCGCCATGCGGATCTCCAAAGATTCCGGCACTGTGGCCGGTCCAGAGGACGCGCAAAAGCTCCTGAGAGATGTAGTCCCTACTTGTAAAATAAGAGGGCCGTACGGCGACAAGGCAGTGCAAGTGCGGATGATAGTCGTCCCGATCAGGATTGTAGGTGATTTCGAGGCAGCGCATGATGCCTTTGAAGGCGCGCTTAAAGTGGGACTTCGCATGAAGCGGGTCGCTTTTTGGATAGAGGCGGTCGCCAAAGAGCGCGCTGCTGCGCCAGTAGAGCCAATCGCAGTGGGCGGGGAGATCCTCCGCAGAGCAGTTTGGGAGCGTAAGGGTCATGTGAAGATAGGCGAACCCCTGAGGTTCAAGGGAATCCAAGATACGTTGGGTCTGGCCGTAGATGCGAAGACTTCTGCGCCATTGGCACATGGGACAGAAGCGATCGCGGCAGAGATTGGAGCGGACGAGTTTGCCGTCCTGATCGAATTCGATGTAAGTGCCGCATTCCCAGAGATGGCGGGCGCGGTCGTCCCAGCCGGGGATTTCCTGCATGGCAGAAGCGACAAGAGCGGCGAGTTCCTTGTGTTCCTGGAATCTTTTTAAGATACCATTATCAGGATCGTCCAAGGAAAATAAGGGATTCGAACATTCATTCGGTATACAAGGCATATGCGGAAAAACCCAGGCAGGATGCGGCTTTCACCCACTTTTTTTGGTTAGAGATGTTTCTATAGTATCAAGATAAGGAAGGGGCTTCGCCCCTGCGTGCAAACCCTGATCGGGTGTGCACTTGTGGCGGTCCGCTCGGTGGCCCCCTGCGAGCGATCGCGGGGGCCCGCTCGCGTCCCGCTTTGCCCGCGTGCCGCCGCAACAAGATTGCGGCGGTCGTGCGGGCTTCTTCGGTGTGCGGCCCATGCGTCGCGCCTGCGCCCTTGGCAAGCGGCGGGGCCCCATCCCCGCCGCTTGCCTTCGGGTCTTGGCTTGCGCGGGCCGCCCGCGCCCACAGGCTTCCGGCCACCCCCCCGGCTCGGTAACACGCCCGCTTTGCCGTGGCAAGGGGCGCGCCCGCTAACGCGGCGGCTGCGGCCGCCCTTGCCGCGGCTTCGCGGGTGTGTTGCCGTGTGGGGTTGCGCGCGCGTCGTAAGGCTCCGCGCGCGCGGCCTTGCGGGGGGTTGCGCCGGGTCCCCCCCGTCCGGCCCCCTCCGGGGGGTCGCCTGGGCGCTCCACGGCGGGGGGCTGGGCGGGCGGCCTTTGGGCCGCCCTTTTGGGCGCGTTGCGCCCCCCGCCGTTGCTCCGTGTGGGCTGTGTGCTCCTTGCTTGTTTGGCCCGTCCTGTGGTGCTTGTCTCCTCCCTTCTCCGTCGTTTCGGTCCTCTCATTCTAGCGCCTTGTCAAGGACGGCTGCGCCGCCGCTTGCGCGGTCCAGGGGCGCTAAGAGCGCGCCCTGCTGGCCGCGTCCAAGCGCCCCTTGGCTCCTTGACTTGCGGCGCTTTTCCGGGAGCGCCCAAAACGCGCGGAAAATGCGCAGAAAAGCGGAAAAAATGCGCAAAACTGCCCGTTTTGATAAAAAAATATGCAGAAAAGGAGAATGCCCCATGACCAGTCAGGAAGCAAGAATCATCGTAAACGAACGCCACCGTATTGCGGCGATCATCGAACGGAACCAACAAAAGCTTCACAACCAAATGCGCGGGAATCGCGCTGAGTGGAGCCGGTGGGCCATTGCCAATCAGTGGCTGGCGCTGGAGAAGCAGCGCCTCCAAATCCTCGGCAAAGTCGATTACCGCGAAGCAGGAACGCTAAATTTCCACGCCCATGAATTCCCCACCGCCGAAGAAAAGCCAGCCTCCCCCGGTCCCCAACTTCCCAATTTTGAGGCGGTCCGCTCAGCAACAGCGTCTGCCCCAAAGCGCGGCCGCCGTCCCAAAGCAGCAAGCCAGCCCCCGGCCTCCCCGTCCGGCGCTGCAACGCCTTCCCTCTCCCAAAAGGGTATAAAAAAAGCGCGGTGAAAATCCACCACGCCGAATTAGGCAAAACTTTTATCTTATTTTGTCTAATTGCCTAACCTTTAAAAAATAGGGGCCCTTCGGGGCTCCTTTCCCTATATTCGTTCCCGGCGCTCACGCGCAAGGCATTGCCGGCAATTTACGCTGTGCAGACAAAATAAAGTGTTTTGTACGAATGAGCGTTGCCCATCCTCCTTTCCGTAGGAATTGCAGCGCCTGCTTTAAGGGTAGCAGCAAATGCAGCGTAGCGCAAGAGAAAGCCACCAAACAGTGGCTTGTCTTTTCTTGGCTTCCATAAAAAGTCACCCCTCATAAAATCCCCCTACGCTTGAAGTGATCCCAAAAAGGCGGCCGGTATTTTTACGCCCTCGGCGTTCTACCGCTAAGCCTTCCTTCAAGATAGATTCGTTCCCAACGTTTAATTATACCCTTGTCATTGATTTCAAACCCACTCGCATTGTTTCTACAAATGAAGCACCTCACTTGTTTTCTGTATAGCATACTGTCTACAAATGAGGTGCTGTTCAGCTTGCTGGGAGATTTTATTTTATATTTTATATTGTTAGCATTACAATCTTGATTCATTCCATTCGCAGGGCATCTACTGGGCGAAGTTTCGACGCCTTATAAGCCGGATAGACTCCAAATGTTGTGCCAGTGAACAAGGAGAAGAACACGGCCAAAAACAGGACATCCCATCGAACTCCCAGGGACATTCCAATCAGCGAAGCTCCAGCAAAAGAAACCAAATAGCCGGCTACAATTCCGATCGCGCAGCCAATAACGGAAATCAAGACAGCCTCTAACAAAAACTCCAGCATGATGTCTAGCTGTCTGGCGCCGATCGCTTTTTTAATGCCGATTTCGCGCGTGCGTTCGCTCACCGATACCAACATTACCGTCATAATGCTCAAGCTCGCTACCAACAGGGAAATCGCCCCCACAGCCGAAAGTACAAGCGTAACAATGTCTAAAATAGAAGTCAGGCCATCTTTTTGTTTGGCCAGATTGTTCGAAACAAAGGCATCTGATGTGCCATTATTCTGGTTCAAAATCGCGGTAATAGAATTTCCCGCACGATCTACGTTGCTATTAGAATCGATTTTCACAGCGATTTGATCGAAATTGCTACGTCCCATGGAGGCTTGCATGGTCGTATATGGGATATAAACAAAGGTCGGGATATAGTTTCCCAACATATTTTGAAGAAGGCCACTCCCTGTCTTGATTATTCCTACGACTTCAAAGTCTTCCATCGCACCACCACATTGAATGGAGATATGTTTTCCAATGATATTACTCCTATGATAAGACTTCTGTGAAAAAGCCTCATCAACCAGGCATACATTGGCAGCGGTGCTGACTTCTTTGTTGCTGAACATCCTGCCGTAGAGAATTTGAATGGAAACAATTTGGCTGGCAGAGGTGTCAATTCCCCAAAGCAGAGCGTTGGTCTCCTCATCCCTTACAGTGACGGACGTGCTTTGCATGAGAATCGGCGTCGCCTGTTCGACCTGATCACAATGCTTAACTAGGTTCAAGTCCTCTTCGTCCAAAGAGACGTTCGCATCCGCATTGCAGGAGATTGTCAACCCTCCAAGGCCCAGGCTTTCCAATTCTGTGGTGAGGGCATTCGTACCGCATTGGCTGATATTGCCAATTAAAATTACGGATGCGACTCCTATGGCAATTCCTAAAATGGTGAGGACGGTCCTGCCCCGTTTTCTTCCCAAGCTGCGATATGCAGAACGAATGAGATCAAGCATGGGAATCACCTTCTGCCTTTTCCAGCTGTGCAACTACATGTTCCCCGTCTGAAATGGAATCTGGATTCATGATGATTTGATCGCCTTCTTCAATCCCAGAAGTGACCCCAAATCCATCTTCAAATTCTCCATCCGTTTCCACAGGGGTTTTCACCGCGCGCTGTCCTTTCAATTTTAGGACGTATTCCGAACCGTCTTCCTCCGCACGCACAGCTTCATATGGTGCAATCAGGACATTGTCATTTTGCGCCGTAATAATCTTTGCTTTGGCCGTATAGCCTGGCTTAATATCATTCCCCGGATTATCAACACTCACAACCACTTCAACAACGGTTTCCTGTCCTGTGGTAGACACCACTTGCTTTGCTTCGGAAGAAATGCTTTTTACGGTACCTGTATAGCAGGTATGGAACCCCACACCAGTGATTTCAGCCGGTTGCCCCACCTGAATATCCGAAATCTGCGATTCGTTGACGGACAGACGCACCTGGAGCCCCTCGTCGCTGGCGATGGTAATCGCAGGTTTACCAAATTCCAAAGTCCCTTGGTTGGTTATAGAAACAGCAGTCACTTCGCCGCTGATTGGAGCGGTCAATTGCTGTGCATCTTCCTCTTGTCCTACGGAAGAAAAATCAGAAAAAGGAATTTCCGTTTGCGTATATTCGCTCAACAGAGCGGCGTATGTTTCCTGGAGAATTTCCGTCTCTGAGGCTGAAGCAGTAACCAGGATATCCATGAGGGGATCTCCATCCTCAACATGATCCCCTATCTCCACATAAACTTTCTGAACAGCAGCAGGAGCAGGGGGATAGACGCTTCGAACCGACACACGTTCGACCTTTCCGCTGCAAGTGACAGAGCTTTCAACAGTTAAGCTACTAACCTTTACAACAGTCGCTTGTGTGGTTCTGCTCTTCATCACGCTTCCAGCCACCAAAATAGCTGCAATCGCCATGCATGTAAAGGTGATTAGCTGTACATACTTTTTCATTGCCACTCCCCCATTCCTTTCTATTTTGCGAGCGATCTACGGAAATATACTTGCATTTCAAGAGCTTTTGATAGAAAAAACACGCTTCAATCCATATTAAACAGTGGATTGAAACGTGTAAAGAAGGCTGTGCATATTTTGGGCGGCAAAAGTCTAAAATATCCATGCAAGTTCATGATTCCTGTGCGAAAAGAGGTGAATGGGAATGAGCATCATTCAGTGTGACGAGGATTGCATCTATCAGCGTGACGGGTATTGCAGCTTGGAAATGCCATCTGCCATCACAAATTACACTGGGGACGGTTGTGTTCATTGCATTAAAGTGACACCGCGGGTCCGGCCAGAGACACCAGTCAACGACGTGCAGCCGCGCATTTAAACCGATGGCATGGTCAATGCTTCAAAAGCTTCCCGGACGTTTTTAACACCGATCAATTGGATATCCTCCTGTTTCGAGTGTATTTGTTTCAAGTTGGAATACGGCAGGACACAAAGACGGAAGCCAAGGCGTTTGGCCTCACTGATGCGGGCTTCGATGCGGGAAACGGAGCGAAGTTCTCCGGCAAGGCCCACTTCCCCAACGACCATGGCGTCGTCGCGAATCGGACAATCCTTCAGGCTGGATACCAGCGCCATCGCGACCGCCAGATCTGCCGCTGGCTCATCCAAACGTAGCCCGCCTACCACATTAATATAGGCGTCTAAATTTGAGAAGTAATAACCGGCGCGCTTTTCCAACACGGCCAACAACAAGGACATGCGATTGTAGTCAAAGCCGGTCGACATCCTGCGAGGGTTTCCAAAATTTGAAGTCGAGGCTAACCCTTGGATCTCGGCCAAGATAGGACGCGAACCCTCAATGATGCAAGTGACACAAGTTCCGGAGACATTGATCGGGCGGCCTGCCAGCATCGCCAAAGAGGGATTGTCCACTTGATGCAGCCCGTGCTCCCCCATATCAAATACGCCAATCTCGTTGGTGGAGCCATAGCGGTTTTTCACAGCACGCAGGATGCGGTAGGTCATCTGCCGGTCCCCTTCAAAATAGAGGACCGCATCCACAATGTGTTCCAGGACCTTGGGCCCCGCAATCGCTCCATCTTTGTTGACGTGCCCCACCAGAAGGATGGGAATTTCCAGCGCTTTTGCCGCCCGCATCAGGGCATTCGTGCACTCGCGCACCTGTGTGACGCTTCCCGGAGAGGAATTTAGATCGGTAAAGTTCATGGTTTGTATGGAATCGATCATCACCAGATCCGGCTGGTCGCTGCGTATCTGTTCCACAACGTTCTGGACATCGGTTTCGGTCAGAATATAAAGGTTTTCACTGTTGACCCCCAGGCGTGCAGCACGCAGCTTGATCTGCCGGCTGGATTCCTCGCCGGATACATAAAGTATGCGCAAGGTCTGGCCCAAAAACTCGCAGATTTGAAGGAGGATGGTCGATTTGCCGATCCCCGGTTCTCCGCTGATCAAAATCAGCGAGCCTTTGACAATTCCCCCGCCGAGCACACGGTCCAATTCGGTCAAGCCGGTATGGTAACGTGCTTCCTCTTCTGTGCTGATTTCGTCGATCCGCACCGGACGATGTAAGCTGGGTCTTGCGGCAGAAAAACTCCCTTTGACCGGAGCAGTCTCCTTCACTTCTTCGTTCATCGTGTTCCACTGTCCGCAGCCAGGGCATTTCCCGTACCATTTTGCGGACTCAAATCCACATTCCGAACAAACATAAACACTCTTCATTTTCTGTGCCATTTTCGAGCACCTCATTACCGGTTCATTTTTTAAAGGTTGTTTCCATTATACGGAAAGAGTGTAGGAAAAACAAGTTGTCGTTTGATTCTAGTTATATTTCACAAGTTAGTTATAGGAGTTTCAGCGGGAAGATTGATAGTAGTCTAAAAATCCGCTGTAGATTGCAAAGGCCATCTGCTCTTGATACTGTGGATCGTTGAGCTTTTGCGCCTCGCTTTCATTAGAAAGAAAGCCGCATTCCACCAACACAGCGGGTACCTCTGCATGCCATAAGAGATAAATTGAGCTTGTAGCCGGCTTGCATTCGCGCGTATTGTCCGGCTGTAAAAGAGAAACCACCCTCCCTCGGACAGCTTCTGCCAGCTCTTCGCTGGATGGATCATTTGTGGAATAAAATACCTGTGTACCATAATATCTGCTGCTGGTAAAATGGTTTTGGTGAATGCTCAAAAAAATACAATCGCCTTGTTCTTCAATGAGACCTAAACGATTATGAAGATCGGAAACTTTGCGCTCCTTTACGGTATCCAAAGCTGGCTCCCCGATGGAAACATCTTCCTCCCGCGTCATAATCACATGGAATCCGGAGAGTGTCAACATCTTTTCCAGCTTTTTGGCAATAGCCAGATTGATATCCTTTTCCAGCATCTTGGACACGCCCTGCGCACCGCCGTCTTCCCCGCCGTGCCCCGGATCGATCACCACGACAGGCTGCTCCCGTGCAGCGAGGTTGGAGGCCATCTCCCCTACCTTTTGATACGATAGATAGGATAAAAGTAAAAAGACCAGGCAGCAAAGTACCAAAACCGCTACCGGCACAAAGTATCCGCTTTTACGCGCAGAATCCAAGGCAATTCCCCCTTTTTCAGATATATATGTAGCCGTTTGAAGAGCTATGCGGCACATGAACGGCATTCCAAAGCGAAAAAATAAAGTCATTTTGGGAAGGGGGCTTCCCAAAATGGAATTTTTCCGATATAATGATAAAGTATGTTTTTTAGTGCCGTTCGTCATAGCGGCAAAATCACCCCAATGGCAGTGAAAAAATTTTTTAAAAAATTTTTTATGGCTGCAATAAAAACGATGATTCGTTCATTATGTTGATAGAGGGATGAAAATGTTGGTTCCAGGAAACCGTGACGACGGGAAAAAGGAACAGTTGACGGATTCTCTGATGCGTGAGGTTGCGGACGGTGACAGGGCCGCTTTCGAACAGCTGTACCGCATCACACAGAACTCTGTTTATTGTTATCTTTTGGCCATCGTCAAAAGCCACTCGACGGCGGAGGATCTGATGCAGGATACCTATCTTTCCGTCCGCAAGTCGATACGACATTATATTCCTCAGGGAAAGCCCCTGGCTTGGATTTTTACAATTGCTAGAAATCTGGCCTATATGGAGCTTCGCCGGGCCCAAAGGCAGGAGTCTTCCGATTTCTCTGAAGAAGAGAATCATGTCGGAGTAGATGTGATCTCCAATACCATCGACAATCTGGTATTGCAGAAGGCGCTAGAGATCCTGAACGAACAGGAACGGAATATCGTCCTCTTGCATGTAACCCAGGGGTTCAAGTTTAGAGAGATTTCCTCCCTGCTCGATATTCCAATTGGCACGGTTCTTTCCTGTTACAACAGGGCGATCAAAAAACTTTACAAAGCTGTAAATGAAGATCGCGCTGGCTGATTTTTTTGGGCTCTGGTCTAAGCACTTTCTACAAGGATAGGTGCGATATGAGACTATGACAAAAAAAGAAATGAAGCAATCCTTGAGAAATGCCGTTCTGACAGCGACTCCCGATGTACTGGGCGAAATCCTGGCGGTACAGAATGACTCGTCTGTTGTGGAGTTTAAAAAGGAGAGCAACCCAAAATCGCATATCATCTCCTTTAGAATGGCAAGTTGTGCGATTGCTGCGGCGTTGATGTTGTTTGTTGGAATTTTCTTTATGGTTCAACCTACAGTGGATTCCATTGTCAGCATTGACGTGAACCCGAGCATTGAGCTATCTGTGGATCCGCAGGATACGGTAGTGAATTGCCGGGCGTTAAACGAGGACGCCGTAAACGTTTTGGACGGTATGGACCTGAATCGGATGGATTTGGGGACAGCAACAAACCTGATTATTGAGGCGATGCTTCAAGAAGG
Organism: Anaeromassilibacillus sp. 1001302B_160321_C8; assembly: GCF_015554745.1. Lineage (NCBI taxonomy): Bacteria > Bacillati > Bacillota > Clostridia > Eubacteriales > Acutalibacteraceae > Anaeromassilibacillus > Anaeromassilibacillus sp. 1001302B_160321_C8. The sequence goes on from NZ_JADNJD010000003.1 coordinate 56,678, forward strand.
GTATCTGTCCGCGGATAGTCCAGAAAACACCATCTTGATCTCTGTAGCCAATGATGACGCAGAAAAAGTGCAGCGCTTACAAAGCAAGGTGACCTCCAGCGTGGATGCCACCCTGAAGCAAAATCATACGAAAGCAACGATTTTGCAACAGAGCGATCCTGTTACCGACGATGTTAAATCCTTTGCAAAGGATAATAACATTTCGGTTGGGAAAGCGGATTTTGTAAAGAAGATTGCGGAAAAAGATCAAAATTTGAATTCCAGTGATCTAGCTGCGATGTCGATTAAGGAGCTTGCTTCCTTGGTTGATATCCATCAAATTGATCTCAGCGGCATTGTTACAACGGAAATCGATCCAGAAGTTCCAGAGGAACCTGATTTTGTTGATTCGGATGGCGACGACAACATAGTCAAGAACCCAGGAAATGAGAGTTCGAATCCGGAAAACAATCCGAGCAGTGTGCCGGAGCAAAGGCCGGTTCTGCCGGAGAGTGGTAATAGTGACGTGGTCAAGGACAGCGGTATCCCTCCTCAGACTTCTCCAGAAAGCAGCGAACCTGCCGAGGAAAAGCCATCGGAGAACAGCGGTTCGGCAGTAACCAGTGATCCAGCAGGTACGACCCCCATTGATGATCCGGATCAAAAGGTACTTATTGAGGAAGGCGAATCCAGCCCCTACTGTGAGTACTGTGGAAGCTTGCTTTCCGTCTGTGAAGGCAAATGTGACCAGTCCGAAGGAAAACAGTATTGTAAATATTGTGGTCAATTGCTTTCCGTGTGCAATGGAACCTGCCCTGGGACGCAGATGTCCGAGCAGAGTGATCCCCCCGCGGAAACGGAGTTGGACGAAAATCTTGGCAGCATTGATGGTTTGATGATCACGCAGGGTAGCGTGATGCAAAAAGGGTAAGAATATACCTCCAATAAAGAAGAAGCCGTGGTAAGTTTCCACGGCTTCTTCTTTTTTCTCTAAATAGCTACAGTCACCATTCTCCCTCTTCCCCGTTTTGAAATCTTTGAAAAAATTTTAAGCGGAAATCCAAAGGGATTGGGTGGATTTTATTTCATCTTTTCTCATTCTTATGTTATAATATATAGAAATGTCTCATCACGCGGCAGAGGGGCAGACTCCTGCCGGAACGGAAAGGATGAACCACGTTGAAAATAAAAGATCTATTACAAAACAAAAAAGTGACTTTTTCCTGCGAGATTTTCCCCCCTAAAGCGGGTGCGGATATGAGCAGGATGGATGAAATCATTCGGGATATTGCGGCATTACATCCCGATTTTATCAGTGTCACCTACGGCGCGGGCGGCAGCACCTCCAAACGAACGGTGGAAATTGCATCAAAAATCCAGGATACATACGGAATTCCCGCTATGGCGCACCTGACCTGTGTCTCCTCCACCAAAGAGGAGGTTGTAACCATGCTGGACCGTATCGAGGAAAACCATATTGAGAATATCCTTGCGCTGCGCGGCGACATCCCACAGGATATGGACTTCCCTTCCCCCCAGCATTACCGCTATGCCTGCGAGCTGATCCAAGACATCCGCAGCCAGAAGGGAGACCGCTTCTGCATCGGCGGCGCCTGCTATCCGGAGGGCCATGTGGAATGCGAGCACAAGGAAGACGACATCGACTATTTGAAACAGAAGGTGGAGAGCGGCTGCGATTTCCTTACCACCCAGATGTTTTTTGATAATAATGTGTTTTACAACTTTTTGTACCGCATCATGGCAAAGGGCATCCAGGTGCCGGTTGTCGCAGGCGTGATGCCGGTAACCAACAGCCGGCAGATCAAGCGCTCCTGCGAGCTTTCGGGGACAACGCTCCCGCCGCGCTTCAAGGCCATTGCCGATACATTTTCCGACAAGCCGCTGGCGATGAAACAGGCAGGGATTGCCTACGCGACGGAACAGATTATTGACTTGCTTTCCAACGGGGTTAACCATATTCACCTGTATACGATGAACAATCCGGAGATTGCCGCAAAGATTATGGACAACCTCTCCGGCATTCTGCGGGACGAAGAAGCATGAAAATAGACCAGCGGGAGGTCCTGCGTTACTTAGGGTATAAGGGCTCGGAACCGGATGCGGAAATTTTGCACACCATTGCGGACTGTGCGCGGGAATTGGAAGAGTCCGCAACGCCGCATCACATTTTGCAGGCAGTAGAACTTTCCCGGCCAAATGCGGATACGCTGGAATTTGCCGGTATGATTGTGCATAGCAGGGATCTGTTCCAACATCTTTCCGGCTGCGAAGAAGCGGTTTTGTTTGCAGCCACTTTGGGTGCACCGGTCGATTTGCGGCTAGAGCGCTGTGCCAAAGTGTCGATGAGCCGCGCGGTGGTGATGCAAGCCTGTGCCGCCTCCCTGATTGAATCTTACTGCGACGAATGCCAAGAACCAATCGCACAGGAAGCGGCCAGCCGCGGCCTATATTTGCGCCCGCGCTATAGCCCCGGATACGGCGATTTCGACATCTCTTATCAAAGGGAATTTTTAACGGTCTTGGATTGCCCAAAGCGGATTGGGCTGACTATGACCGACAGCTTCATGTTGGCGCCGTCCAAATCCGTGACTGCGGTGATTGGTTTGACTGCGGAGGCGCAGAGCTGTCATATTGCGAAATGCATGACATGTAAAGCGAAATCTTGTCCATTCAGAAAGGATTGAAACTATGGGGGTTTTGGAGCTTCTCGGAAAGCGCATCGTCTTTTTTGACGGCGCTATGGGGACCATTTTACAGCAAAACGGCTTGGGGGCTGGGGAACTGCCCGAGCTTTGGAATCTGGAAAGGCCGGATCTGATCGAGCAGATTCATCGCGACTACCTCGCTGCCGGTGCAGATATTGTAAAGACCAACACGTTCGGGGGAAATGCGATCAAATTGCGCGGATGCGGCCGCTCGGTTCAGGAGATCGTGGAAGCGGCGGTTTCCCATGCACGGCACGCGGTGGAATCCTGCGGCCGGGATGCATATGTTGCGATGGACATCGGTCCCACGGGAAAACTCCTGCGCCCATTGGGGGACCTTTCCTTTGAGGAAGCCTACGAAGCCTTTAAAGAGGCGGCACAATGCGGAGAGAAAGCCGGCGCTGACCTTATCTTAATTGAAACCATGAGCGATACGTATGAAGCAAAGGCGGCGCTGCTGGCGGCAAAAGAGAACACCTCCCTCCCCGTGTTTGTCACGATGATCTTTGATGAGAAAGGCAAGCTTCTCACCGGCGGCGACATTGCCGCAGCAGTCGCTCTTTTGGAAGGGCTGGGCGCTGACGCCATTGGCTTCAATTGCGGCCTCGGGCCTGAACAGATGCGCACTCTCTTCCCCCAACTTCTGGACTGCTGTTCCATCCCTATGATTGTAAACCCCAATGCGGGGCTCCCACGCAGTGTGGATGGGCGCACGGTATTTGACGTAGGTCCGGAAGAATTTGCCGCCGTGATGGAGGAACTGGTCCGCGAGGGCGCTTGGCTTGCGGGCGGCTGTTGTGGAACCACCCCGGCGCACATTGCGGCAATGATCCAGCGCTGCAAAACGATCTTCCCCGCCCCCCTGCAACCGAAAGAACGCACGGTGATCTCCTCCTATTCCAAGGCGGTCTGCTTTGGAAAGCGGCCGCTGTTGATCGGGGAGCGCATCAATCCGACTGGGAAATCACGTTTCAAACAGGCCCTGCGCGAAAATGATATGGATTACATCCTCCGCGAGGGCATCGCCCAGCAACAGGCTGGCGCGCATATTCTCGACGTGAACGTTGGCCTGCCGGAGATCGACGAAACGGCGATGATGTGCCGTGCGGTCACAGAACTGCAAAGCGTTGTTGACCTTCCCTTACAGATCGACACCTCCAATGCGGAGACCATGGAACAGGCCATGCGCCTTTACAACGGCAAGCCGCTGATCAATTCGGTCAACGGAAAGCAGGAGAGCATGCGTAGCATCTTCCCGCTGGTGAAAAAATACGGCGGCGTGGTGATCGCCCTGACGTTGGACGAGTCGGGGATTCCCGAAACCCCGGAGGGAAGGCTTGCTGTGGCAAAAAAGATCGTAGAGACAGCGGCCACATACGGGATTCCAAAGCGGGACATCGTTGTGGACGCGCTGGTTATGACCATCAGCGCCGGACAGGAAGCGGCAGCGGTGACGTTGGAAGCGCTGCGGTTGATCGAAAATACTTTAGGCGTACACACTTCGCTGGGGGTTTCCAACATATCGTTTGGATTGCCGCAGCGCGATAATGTCAATGCTGCGTTTTTTACTATGGCGCTGCAAAGCGGATTGAGCGCCGCAATTGTCAATCCGAATTCGGCGGCTATGCGCAAAGCCTATGATGCATACTGTGCCCTGAGCGGTGTTGACCAACAATGTATGGACTACATCGCCCGGTATTCCGAGCAGCCTTCGGAGTCTGCGCCAAAGGCTTCTGGCATGGAGATGAGCTTAGGACAGGCGATCATCAGCGGCTTGAAAGAGAGCGCACACGCCGCCGCAGAACAGGAATTGCTGACGAAAGAGCCGCTTGCGGTCATCAACGAATCGCTGATCCCCGCATTGGATCGCGTCGGCAAGGATTTTGAAACAGGGAAACTCTTCCTTCCGCAACTGTTGATGAGCGCGGATGCAGCTAAAGCCGCTTTCGAAGTAGTGCGGACAAAATTGGACAGTATGGAAACGTCCACAGCGAGTGTCAAAAAGGATAAGATTGTGCTGGCGACGGTCAAAGGCGATATCCACGACATCGGCAAAAACATTGTGAAGGTATTGCTGGAAAATTACAGCTACGATGTGATCGACCTTGGAAAGGACGTACCGCCGGAGAAAGTCGTAGAGGCCGTGGTACAAAACGAGGTCAAGCTGGTAGGCTTGAGTGCCTTGATGACCACGACGGTGGTAAATATGGAGGAAACCATCCGGGAATTGCACAAGAATGCTCCCGACTGCAAAGTGATGGTTGGCGGCGCGGTCCTGACGCAGGAATATGCCGATATGATCCATGCGGATCACTATTCCAAAGACGCGATGGACTCGGTCCGGTACGCCCATGTGATCTTCGGCGACCCTTCGGGGGAGGAATAACATGGCTTCCAGTGAATCCTTTTTGCAGTTTATCTTGAGCTAGCTCGATGGTTTAGAGGGGAATTTCCAGCCGGAAAATGATGGGAGAGTACTCCTCTACGTCTGCGGGAAGGGGATCGGCGGGATCTACGATGACCGTTTTCTGATAAAGCGGACGGTTCCCGGTGAAGCGCTTCTGTCCCAAGGATGCGAAGCCCTCCCCTACCCCGGCGCTAAACCGATGCTGTTGGTCGAGGAGGTTGACGACCGGGAATTCTTACAGCGCCTTGTCCTCTGCACGTACGAAGCGCTGCCAGAGGCGAAAAAGCGCCCATAATGAAGAATTTGTGCTGTCCGGCGGAAGGGTTAAAATTTTCGCTGGGCAGCGTTTTTTATGGTTATAGTTGTGGTTGTGACCCTACTTTCCAGATTTTTCAGCCGGCAATCTTCGGTTTGCTTTTCCGTGTCCGTTGTGATAAAATGCAAACGATCTTTTTTCGAGTTTTGCTATAAGGAGGAACATTGCATGGGGCCTTACGATACCCGGAATATGGAGCTGCATGAGAAACAGGGCGTAGCCTATCTGACCTTTCCAGCCTTCTCTGCTGTTCCATTTGTGCGGCACGCGTTTTCCACCCGGGTGGGAGGCGTAAGCCGCGGGGAATTTTCTTCCATGAATTTGAGCTTTCATCGCGGCGATCCGGATGAGACAGTACTGACGAATTACCATCGGTTTTGCGACGCCGCGGGCTTTTCATTCGACTCCCTGGTGGCTTCGGCCCAGGATCACCACACAGAGATCCGGCGCGTCACCAAGCGGGAGTGCGGTATTGGAATCTGGCGCCCTCGCGATCAGGAAAGCGTGGACGGGTTGCTCACGGATGAACCCGGGGTCACGCTGGTGACGTATTATGCGGACTGCGTGCCGCTTTACTTTTTGGATCCTGTCCATCGGGCCATCGGCCTTGCGCATGCCGGTTGGCGCGGGACGGTCGCGGGGATGGGCATCAAGATGGTGGAGGCGATGGCGCATAAGTTTGGCAGCCGGCCGGAGGAATTGCTCGCCGCTATCGGCCCCTCCATCGGTCCCTGCTGCTACGAAGTGGACCAACCGGTGGCGGATGCATTCGCCGCGAGGACGGATTGGAAACCGGAATGCTTTTTGCGGGATTGCGGCGACGGAAAATATATGCTCAACCTGTGGGAAGCAAACCGCCGTGCATTGCTGCGCGCTGGCCTTTTAGAGGCGCACATCTCTGTTGCGGAACTTTGCACCCAATGCCATGCCGATTGGCTCTTTTCCCATCGTGCCAGCGGCGGCAAACGGGGCGGTATGGCAGCATTTTTGGCTTTAAAGGAGGATGCGGAATGCCGGAGCTGATCGAACAGTGTACCCTCTGTCCCCGCATGTGCGGTGCCCGGCGCGATGCGAAATCGGGCAACGGCTTTTGCCGCATGGGAGTGAAGCCGGTCGTAGCCAGGGCAGCCCTCCACGCCTGGGAAGAGCCCTGCATCAGTGGCAACAAAGGATCGGGGACCGTATTCTTTACAGGCTGTTCCCTGCAATGCGTTTTCTGCCAGAATGAGCAGATCAGCGTGCGCCGCGAGGTGGGTCGTTCCTTAACCCCGCAGGAACTTTCCGACGTATTTTTTCACTTGGTAGACCAAGGGGCGCACAACATCAATCTGGTCAACCCAACACATTTTGCTGTTGGAATCGCAGAGGCCCTGCGGCTTCGCCCTCTTCCCGTGCCCGTGGTGTATAATACCAGTGGTTATGAGCGGGTGGAGACTTTGCGGATGCTGGATGGGTTGGTCTCTGTCTATTTGCCGGACTACAAGTACCGCGACTCCGCATTGGCGCAGCGCCTCTCCGGGGCGGCCGATTATCCGGAGCGTGCGGCGGAGGCCATCTTGGAAATGGCGCGGCAGACTGGCCCGGCCATTTTTGACGGAGATGGAATGCTCCAGCGCGGGACGATTGTGCGGCATTTGATCCTTCCAGGCCATACGCGCAATTCGATCGAGGTTCTCGACTGGATCAAAAACAATTTGCCGGAAGGCGTGCTCGTGAGCTTGATGGCGCAATATGTTCCCTGCGGGCGGGCAGCAGAGTTTCCGGAGATCAACCGCCGGATCACCAAACGGGAATACGAGAAGGTACAGCAGCATCTGTTCGACCTGGGGCTGGATGGGTATGTACAAGAGCGCACATCGGCACAAAAAGGGTTTATCCCCCCGTTTGATTTAGAGGGGCTTCCCCCTCTTGGCGCGCAAGAAACATGAGAAAATTTGGCTGTTGCTAGAAGGGACGGATGGCATGGAAAAAACAACCTTTCGGACGCCGCGCCGGAGCGAACGCCGGGCCTGGAGGAGAAAGCGGCTGGGTCTGCCCAGTTATTCGACGGCTGAGGAAATCTGGAATGCGATTTCCCACGGTCTGGGCGCGGCCTTCGCCATTGCAGCGCTGGTAATCCTGCTGGTGCAGGGACAACACAATGCGCTCACCGTGGTGAGCGTTTCCATCTACGGAAGCACCATGGTTCTTCTGTATACGGTATCCACGCTGTACCATGCATTGGGAGTGGGGCGTGCTAAGAAGGTGTTTCAGGTGCTGGATCACTGCACCATCTATCTATTGATCGCCGGCACGTATACCCCTGTCTCGCTCCTTTGTATCGGCGGTTCAACCGGATGGTCCCTGTTTGGCTTTGTCTGGGCGGTTTCCCTCTTGGGAATCGTACTCAACGCCGTCGATATGAAGCGTTTTCGCGTGATTTCTATGATCTGTTACCTGGGGCTCGGCTGGTGCGTGCTCTTTTTCCTTCGCCCGCTGATTGAGAGCCTCGACAGAATTTCCCTGCTCTTTTTGGTGACCGGCGGAGTGCTCTATACAGTCGGGGCGATTTTATATGGCGTCGGCCGAAAAGTAAAATATATGCACTCTATTTGGCATTTTTTCTGTGTCGCAGGCAGCTTTTTCCACTTTTTGGTGATTTATAACATCGCAGTTGTGTAGCGCTTATTTTTGTTCGTCAAAAATTTACAATTCCTTTACGAAGCTTCGGGAGAGCTGCGGTATACTAAATGCAAGCTCTACCGGAGCTTTTTGTTCAATGGCATTGGAAGGAGGTTCCCAAAATGGAACTTTTGCAGAGAGAAATGTCCTTCGAATCTCATGCAGACGGCGAACGCATTTTTGTCCGGATTGTGGAACCCGCGGATCGGACAACCGTGAAGGGCGTTCTACAGATTGCACATGGAATGGCGGAACACAGCCTTCTGTATATGGATTTTGCCACATATGTGGCGTCCAACGGGTTTGCAGTGGCGATTAACGACCATTTAGGCCACGGAAAAAGCGTTTCCACAGGTGGTTCTTATGGATACTTTGGTGAGAACGGCTGTGAAAACCTATTGCAGGATATGCACAAGCTGTATGAAATCATGCGGCACGATTACCCGGATATCCCCTATCTCCTGTTGGGACACAGCATGGGATCGTTTTTAGCAAGGGCCTATAGCGCCCGATATGGCGAAGAGCTTTCCGCAGTGGCCTTCCTCGGCACCTGCGGTCCCATCCAAAGAAGTCTTCTGACGGGGCGGCGGACATTTGCGGAGGCAAAGCGGAGAAAATTCGGCCCCAAAGCGCACGATGCTGCGTTTGCAAGGTATTCTACAGGGCGGTTCAACCGTGTATTTGCGCCAAACCGCACCAAACACGACTGGCTCAGCGGCGACGACCGCTTTGTTGACCAATACAACAACGACCCGCTCTGCGGGTTCGATCTGACCATTTCCGGCTATTGCGATATTCTCCAGCTGCAAGAACAAATCAGCTCTCCCCGCTGGTATCGCAGCGTCCCGCGGAACATCCCCATTCTGTTGATGAGCGGGGACCGCGACCCGCTGGGAAACTTCGGAAAAGGGATCCGTCAGCTGGCGCAAAGGCTTGTGCGCACGGGCCATGATGTCCAATTGATCCTCTATCCTGGGGCGCGTCATGTTGTGTTGGGTGAGTCCAATCGCCAAGAGGTCTATCAAGATCTTTTACAATTCTGTGAGGCCGTTACAGCCATGCCGGAAACCCTGCCGAAGGCGGCTTCTGAATAAGAGAAATGCACATATAAAAAGAGCTTGCCTCTTCCCTTTTTGGGATAGAAGCAAGCTCTTTCTGTTTTGCTGCGCTTTATTTCAGGTTCCAGTTCATTTTCCTCAAACCATTGAACGTCAAGGACACTTCCCCTGTAGTCTCCTGCACCGGGATCGTATACGTGAAGAGGGTCCCAATGTCGTTGGATTCGCCCTGTGTCGCCGTAAATGTTTCATCGCCGTAGGAACCCGTCAATTCTGCCTTTAAGATGGCCAGATGTGCGGTACCGTCCGAAACAATTTGGTATTCTTCCTGTGTTGCAGATACAAGAAGCGCATAATTTTGGAAGAAGTCGTATTTCGGCGTCGCCATAAAGGTGACCAAGTACCCATCGTCCGCCTTCTCCACACTGGATACTTCGATGGAGCAGTCCCCGTCATTATAGACGCTGACACCGCTGTTGCTCTCCAGATTGTCGAGATTGATTGTAAAAGATGCAGGTGTTTCCAACGTCTCCACGTTATATGTATAGGATTCCACGGTTTGTACAATCATGCCGAACCCATTTGTGTGCGTACGGTAAATTGCAATTGCGAAGAACATCAATAGCAGGACGATACCGCACATGTAGGCTTTTTTATTCAATTTCCGGCGGGGTTTTCCGTTTTCATCCAGCTCCGGTTCTTCAGGTTTGTCCGTGGCTTCTGGTGATTCCAGGGAGGTATTTCGTTCTTCCAATTCTTCATTTGTCTCCTGGAGCTCTTCAGGAGTCCATTGGTCTTGCGTGTTTTTTTCGTCCAAATTATTCACCAACTTATCTTTGAATTTCACTTCCGGTGCATTCGGCACAAAAGCGTCTTGTGAAACATTATATCATAAATGCGCTGCATTCTCTATATATTTTTTATGAATGTCCAGATGTCCGAATGGGATGTCCTTTCGGACACCAATCGAGGCAGCGTAAGGAGTATGCTGGGAATGTATGGAACCTTTTCAATGAAACGAATACTGGCGTTATTTTTGGTTTTGGTCGGGGCGGCGGCGGGCGTTTTTACCTATGTACAGATGGGTCACGTGAAAGCAACAAACGCCCAGGTACAGCCGGAGGGAATTCAACTTCCCATCATCATGTACCATAGCATGCTTCGGAATGGGAGTGGGGAATACACGATTTCGCCGGAGACCTTTGAAGAGGACCTCCGCTATTTGAAGGACAACGGCTACACAACGATCCACATGCAGGATCTTCTGGATTATGTCAACAAGCAAGTCCCTTTGCCAGAAAAGCCGGTCATGCTCACCTTTGACGATGGATACTACAACAACTACTTATATGCGTATCCATTGGCAAAAAAATATGAAAGTAAAATTGTCATTTCCCCCATCGGCTATTATACGGACCAATTTAGCAAGGCGGACGCCAACCATGCGACCTATTCGCATATGACCTGGGATCAAATTAAGGAAATGATGGATTCCGGCTATGTGGAATTTCAAAACCACACCTACAACCTCCATTCGAGCGACGGGAAGCGTTTAGGGGCCAAAAAACTGCGCGGGGAAAGCCTGGAGGATTATACGGCGCTCTTGACCAAAGACATCACCCAAATGCAACAGGAAATGCAGGAACACACCGGATATACTCCTACGACCTTTGTTTATCCGTTTGGTGCTATCAGTGACGCGGCCGTGCCAATTGTACGCAGTTTAGGCTTTTCTGCAACGCTTGGTTGCGCCAGCAAGGTCAATCAGATTACACAGAACCCAGAGTGTCTATATGAATTGGGGCGCTTCCTGCGACCACCGGGGAAAAGCAGCGCAGATTTCTTCCGAAAGATCGCCCCGCCTCAAGCAAGCGCATCCTGAACCGGATATTGTGAAAGAGAACCTTGATTACCATTGATGGGAGGAATCACACCATGCCGATTATCTATCTGAGTCCGTCCTTACAGCCCTTCAACAAATACGTAAACGGTGGCGACGAGCAATACTACATGAATTTAATTGCAGACGCCATGGAACCCTATCTGCGTGCAAATGGTATCCAGTATGTACGCAGCAGCCGGGACATGACATTGGGGCAAGCCATCCGGCAATCGAATGAGGGCTATTATGACTTACATCTTGCCCTGCACTCCAACGCTGCGCCGGAGAGCCTGTCTGGGCAACTCCAAGGGACCGACGTATACTACTATCCGGCCAGTGTCCGAGGGAAGCAGGCTGCGACCATCATTGCCGACAATTTCAAGAATATTTATCCGCAGCCGAACTTGGTGAAAACCGTCCCCACAACCCGGCTGGCAGAGATCACCAAGACAAATGCTCCTTCTGTATTGATTGAGGTCGCCTACCACGACAATCCGGAGGACGCCGATTGGATCCGAAACAACATCGACCGGATTGCAGCAAATATCGTCCAGAGCCTCACGCAGTATTTCGGTCTGCCGTTTATCGACAATCCGCAGCCTCCGCGTCAAGGGACCGTACAAACGCAGGGAGGAAACCTGAACATCCGCGCAAGGCCCAGCCGCGATGCGCAGGTGATCGGGCAGGCGCCCAATGGGGCGACGGTTACCATCAACGGCGAATGGCAAGGATGGGATGTCATTAGCTACAATGGAATTGTAGGCTATGTAGACAGTTCCTATATTGTGTAGACGAAAGGCACATCCTCTTTAATCCCAGCAGAAAAGGCCGCTTCTCGGAGCACATGCAGCGGGAAGCGGCCTCTCTTTGTTTTTCGATTATGCTTCTGCAAGCATCTGCAGGATCTTCTGCTTCGGGCGGACGCCAACGGAGGACGCGACCGGCTTTCCATCCTGCATCACGATCAAGGTCGGAATGCTCATCACCTGGAACTGCTGCGCCAACTCCGGGCAATCGTCGATATTTACCTTGCAGACCTTCAGTCCATCGGGGGCTTCCTCCGCGATTTCATCAACGATGGGAGAAAGCATTTTGCACGGTCCGCACCAACTAGCCCAGAAGTCGATCAGCACCTTGCCTTGTGCGGTCTCTGTGTTGAAATTATCCTTTGTCAATTCGATTACTGCCATTTTTATACCTCCTATTTCCTTATCGTTTCTCCATTTATTGCGATCATACATGGGTATGATCTTTTGTTAAGAGCGCCTTTCTTCAAGGGTTTGCTGCACAATGTCATGCATCATGCTGTCCGTGAGGGTGCCCGTAACATAGCCAAAGACGTTCCCTTCTTTATCGATCATGAAGGTGGTCGGGAATGCCGTTACGCCATATGCGGCAAAGATCTCCCCGGTCGTATCCATCACAACTGGATAGGTGTAACCATTGTCTGAGAGGAACTGCGTGACCTCCTCGATTGTGCCGTCCTGATTATACGGGACGTCGTCGGTCTTGGGGTTTGCAACGCCAAGGATCACAACCTCGTCGCTGTTTTGATTGAATTCCTCGTACATCGCCTGGATATCGGGCATCTCCTGCTTACAAGGGCCGCACCAGGTCGCCCAGAAGTTAAGGAACACCACCTGGCCCTTGTAATCGGAAAGCGTATGGGGCTCTCCGTTTTGGTCGGTCAGTGTAAAATCCGGAGCTGGGATTTCTGGAATTTCTTCCTCTGAATTCTCCGTCTCAGAAGACGCTGGAGCGCTGCTGTCCGTCTGTGAGGCTTCGCTGTTTGCCGGAGGCACCGCGGATGTACTTTCCGAAGAAGCTGTGCTGTCCCCCGTCCCACCAAAGCTGGACAGGTATCCAGTGACGCCGTTCATCCAGCCAGTAATCATCATGACGCCCATTAAGATCATCAGGATTCCGCCGGCCTTCACGGTGTACTTGACGACCTTCTGATGCTTTTTAAAGAAGTCCAGCAGCGTGCTGGTAAACAGGCCCACCGCGAGGAACGGGATCACGAAACCCAAAGTGTAGACGCCGATCAAGGCAAAACCGGTTGCCGCCGAGTTTGCAGAAGAGGCCATCAGCAAAACACTCGCCAAGGCAGGCCCTACGCAGGGGGTCCATGCAAAACTAAAGGTGAATCCAAGCACCAGAGCGACTAACGGATTCATTGCCAGCCGGTCAAGACGGAACGGCAACCGGTGTTCATTGCTGAGGAACCGGGAGCCAAAGATTCCGAGCTGGTACAAACCAAACAGAATCACGATCACGCCACCGATGCGCGCAAGCAGCATCCGGTTTCCACTGAAGAAACGCCCTGCCGCGGTAAAACCGAAGCCCAAAAGGAAGAACGCAAAGCTGATGCCTATTACAAAAAATAAAGTGTTCAGAAGGACCTTTTTGCGCTGGTAGTGGACCGTCCCATCCGGGTCGACGGTTTTTGTGCCGCCCGCCAAGTAACCGATATAGAGCGGGACCAGCGGAAGTACACACGGGGAAAAGAAGCTCAAAATACCCTGTAAGAAAACAGTAATAGCGGATATGCTTGTTTCAACTGAAAAGCCCATACAGGACCTCCTCTTCGATGAATTTTAAGGTCTATGCAAGGAGTTCTTTTGTTGCCAGCGAGAATGAAAAACCGCTTTGAGCGGTGACCATACTACAGATCCTCTGTTTATGGAATTTTCTGAGACCCCTGGCCAAAAATATGATCTTCGATTTTTTGAATGGTGATGCTGTCCAAATGCGTCCGGCAGAGTTCATCAAGCTGTCCATAGATATCATCCATAATGGCAGCCATACCGGAAGCAATCAAACACTTCATATCGGTATCCCCACTTTGCCAATTGGCAGAGACAAAACGCATATCCAACGCCTCACTGATCTGACGGAGCGTCACGGCGGCGGGGTCTAGGATAAAATGGTATCCGCCGTCAATCCCCTCTTTCGTATCGACCAACCCAGCTTTTTTTAATTTTGCCATAATTTTACGGATACGCGCTGGATTGGTGCATACATTTTTCGCCAGTTCTTCACTGGAAAGTGTGGTTCCCATATGGTTTAAAAAGACAAGCGTATGGACGGCCACACTAAATTCGCTATTCAAAATCCCACCTCCTTTTCCTCCCCATAGATGGTTCTGAATATGGAGGGGCCGCCACCTAAGCAGGATCAGAACCTGTTCATGGAAGACACGATGATAAACCGTCCTAACTGTTCTCAATTTAATTTCAGTTTCTAACTGTTAGTATAATGAGAACAGTTAGATTTGTCAATCCTTATTTTTCAAATGGGATCGATCCAAATTTTTAAGAAATCCGGCAAAAGATCGCCAAGAATACCATTATCGAAATGTCACGACGCAAAATATGTGATTTTTTAAAAAATTCACGATCGTTTAAACGATAAGTGCATGGTGATAACCATTTTAAAACCTTTTGAAAGCAAAAACAGGACATCCCGAAAACGGGATGTCCTGTCCCCTCCTCAAAATATTATCCAATTGCTTTTCTAATTCTCACGAGATCTAAGACGTTTACCGCACCGTCTTCATTGCAATCTGCCCGGGCAAACTGCTGTTCCGTCAACTCTACGTTTCCTAAGATATACTCCTCTACCAGATCCATATCAGACTTCGACACCTGGCCGTCGCCATCGACATCACCAAACACGGGCTCCCCTGCTGTTACAGGAATCTCGATGAATACCGTCTCGCCTTCGTTCTGCACATCGTAGTATTCACCAGAGCTGCTCAACCTCTGATAGGTCAAGGTGATAGTGGTACTGCCAGCATCTTTCGATGTTACAGTCACATTTCCACCGTCCACGGATACATCTGCAATGTCCTCGTCCGCAACAGTTGCCTGCACACGGTTCAACACATTTGCCAACGGTAACTTTGCTCCTGACGCGCTTTCGATATCCACAGAGAAGGAAGCGGAGTTTCCTTCCTCGATATCGATGAAAAGGGTGTCCACATCTGCACGCATTGTGTACGGCGCTGTGCCGGATGGCACCGGCCGGTCGCTTGTGCTCTGATCCACCCAGATAACTGGGTTGCCATCCGCATCCAATTTCGTCTCATCGATATACATCCGATCTGTATACAACCTTCTGCCACCCGTCGTCGAAGAACGGCCGTGATAGACGTAATAGCTCTCCGTCCCATCGGGTGTTGTAATAAAGCTTCCATGTCCGGTCGAATATACGCTCAACTCTTCATCCTGCGACAGGATCGGATTCAGATCATACTTATCCCACGGGCCGAGCGGGTTATCCGCAACCGCATAGCCAACACCGTAGTTTTCGTTCTCATAGTTGTTGCAGGAGTAAAGAATATAGTAGATCGCTTCGTCTTCCCCATCGCCGTCCTTGTCATAGTAGTACTTCAACGTCGTGGAGCCTTCTGCCCATCTACGGTCTTTCTTTCCGCCATTATACTTCTCATAGTCGTTGACGTGCGCGTTTTCCCATTCTTGCTTTTCACCGGCATAGTTAATAATCGGAACATATCCGTCTTTCCGGACATCTTCTGTATCTTCCGGCGACTTATTTGCGTTGATGTACTCCTCTTTCACAGTCGGCATCGTGCTTCCCGTCGGATCATCCCACCAATCGGTGTTCAATTCTACCGCGTAGATATTGGATTCCTCGATATATTTACCTAGATCCTCGTCCCATACCCAGTTCCGGTATGCATTTCTTGAATAGTACAGATACATCCGGCCGTCGTCATCGAAGAAAACATTGGCATCGATGGTCGGGATATAAGTACCCTTGGGCGCAGTCATACCCTCTTCCAGGCTTGCCGGCGGTTTCATCTGTTTCTCATCCATAATCAAGTTGACGTCATAATAATCTGGGTCATAGGGATAATAATCGATCGGTTCGTCGTCAATGATATGGAATGGCCCTTCCGGCGTTTCAGACACGGCCACGCCGATCTTACAAGCCTCTTCGAAGTCGGCATAGGCAAACGCCTCTTCACGCAATTCGGGCTTCAACATTGCGGAATAGAAGATATAAAACAGGCCGGTCTCTTCATTCTTATAGACTTCTGGCGCCCAGAACCAGGTGGACCCCCATTGGTTCGGGTCATTTCTTTGGATTGCCCCATTGGAAGCTTTTTCCCAGGTTACCAGATCCGGTGACCGGTAAACGCCAAAATAGTAGCCGCTGTTTGCCCCATCCGTGCTATAAGCATAGTAATAGCCACTGTCGTCATCATAAAGGACATACGGATCCGCTGCCGGGATCGTTGCGTTGTTGTAATAGGTTGCATTTGTCTCGGAGTCTGAAGCGGTGCCTGGAAGCTCTGAAGTGGCCGAAACGGCTGGGATCGCCGCTGTTACAGCAATCATAACCGCTAACAGAGCTCCTACACTTTTTTTCCATCGTTTCATGCAATTCTTCCTTTCTGTTTGTTTTGTCTTTTTTCGGAACATTTCAACCAAACTGTTTTCTTACTTGCCAAACATAAAACATATCAAAAGAAATTGGTTCCGCCATATCATATCATAGAACCAACGTCTTTTTCAGTTGCATTATAGTATAAATTTGTTAAAATATCAATATATTAAAAAATATTTTTATAAATATTTTAAATATATAATATCGAATAACCTGTTCGTTTCCATTCATCACGACTAGCGGAAACAAAAAAACACGCCCCTTGCTTCCGGCCAACCGGAGGCAAGGGGCGCTCGTCCATTATTTTGTTTCGGTTCCCTTGCAAACAGGAACCCAGACCTCAAAAGTCGCCTGTTTGGGATCTGGCGTGAAATAGACCTCTACATCGGGGCCGTCGGCAAATTCATAACCCGACGTCGGAAGCCATTCGGTAGCGATACGCTTTTCCAGCTCCTGGATAGCGCCGGGCATCGGACCGCTCCCAGGGAAAATCGCCCAAGTGAACGCTGGGATGGTATACGCATCAAACTCCCCGGACGGCGCATCGCTTGCCACAGCAATCCAATACCGCCAATCCTCTTTTTCCCCGCATGCGCAGACACCGAGCACACCGGAGAGTTGGCCGTTCATCAGGGGAAGCAGCTTTGGGAGGATCCCTCCGGAAGCAATCTCTTCCCAAAGCTTTGGAACCGTTTGGAAGTTCCTCTCAATCTCCTTTTCCATAGGTGCGTGGATGCCCACAATACGGAATGCTTCTTTGTGTTCAATTCGATAATTCAATGCAACCTCTCCTTTGATCGTGATGACGAAGCTGATCGGTTGGAAAGAACACAACTGCACCCCTGGCTCTTTGGCGCTGGAAGGTGCAACCCCGTGTATCCCACGGAATGCACGGTTAAAGGCCGTCGGGGAATCATACCCGTATTTCAAAGCGACGTCGAGCACTTTCGCACCATTTTGCAGATCTAGCGCCGCCTTGGTCATCCGCCGGCGGCGAATATATTCGGAAAGTGGGATTCCCGCCAGATAGGTGAACATCCGTTGAAAGTGGTAGGTGGAGCAGCAGGCAAGTTGTGCCGCCCGTTCCAGGTGGATTTCTCCCTCCAGGTTTGCTTCGATATACGCCAATGCTTGGTTGAGCTGTTTGACCCAATCCATTTCGATCAACTCCTTGTTCTTTAGGATAGCGGAAACTCCATCGCTTTTCCTCTGAGGGAATGCACCAAAAAAGAGAGGGTTCCTATTTTCAATATCATAGCACATCCCATGCATGGTCTCAAACAGATGAAAGAACATGGATGCATACACAAAATTTTCCTCGATGAATTTTATAGGATTTCTCTAAAAGCTATTCTGTTGATATTTACAAAAACAAAACTATAATTTCGTACGAAAGTTAATTGATATTCGCACGGAAAAGAGTTATAATGAGGCCAACAAATCTTACCCGTACAATCCAGATTGGTAAAGGAGAAAAAATCACATGGTTATCGATGTATATGCCTTTCCGGGCTTTCTCAAGGAAATCTGCCAAGATCCAGACCGCGTCGCATTCCGCCGCGAGCAGTACTTCCTATACAAGCAGCATGTCTGGCCCATGGAATTGTTTATGAAGCAGCTCAACGCCGCCGGAATCGACAAGTGTGTCATCAGCGCTGAGGATGTGACCACCCGCGCAGGGGACACCATTGTCTCCAACGAAGAAATTCGCACCCTGGTGGATCTACAGCCGGAGCGTTTGATTGGCTTTGCCAGCGTAGACCCGCAGCGCCCCGACGCCGTCGAGGTTTTGGAAAAGGCCTTCACAGAACTGCATCTCGCTGGCCTCAAGCTGAGCCCTGCCATGCAGCGCTTCTATCCGAACGATTTTAACTTAATGGACCCGGTCTATCAAATCTGCCTGAAATACAACAAGCCCATCCTGTTCCAGTCCGGCATGACCTGGATCAAAGACAGCCCGTCCACCTATTCCCGGCCGGTATTGTTTGAAGACGTAGCCATGCGCTACCCGGATTTGCGCATTTGCCTTGGCCACTTCGGTTGGCCCTATATTATGGAGACGGCCATGCTGCTGCTCAAATATCCGAATGTCTATGCGGACACAGCGCTGCTCTATTTCGATTCCCCCAAGCAGTTCTTCCACACCACCTTCAACGTCCAGATGGGTGAATACTGGATCGACCGCATGTTGGCGGACAAGGTGATGTTCGGCAGCACCTATCCCCGCATTGAGCAAAAGCGCATGATCGGCGCTGTGGACGTTTTGAACCTGCGGCCGAAGCAGAAGGCCATGGTGCTGGGCGGGAACGCCCTGCGTTTCTTAGGAATGGAGGAGAAAGAAAATGGTTAAACATTACCAATTCAGCGTCCTGACCGACGACGAATATTCATACCATTATATCGGCGAGCAGGTCAAGGCATATGTCAAGGAATCCGGCATTACCAGCGGGATTGTCACCACCGTAGTGGCGCACACGAACTGCGGCATTGTGGTCACTGAGCCGTTGGAATGCATCATGGACGACTTCAAGGTCCTTTTACATAAACTTGTGGACGACGATGCCCAATACTCCCATGCGCATTTTTTACCCACCTATGGACGCACCAGCGCCAACGCCTACGGCCATCTGCGGAGCCTACTGACGGGAAACAGCTGCATCTTCCCCATCCAAAACGGCAGCATGATTATGGGGGCGGCGCAGGAAATCGTCCTCATGGAATTTGACGGGCCGCAGGAACGCACAGTCTTTGTCGATGTGATCGGCGAATAAGGAGGGATCGATTATGGAGCAAAATCTCTTTGCTTATATCGGGGAACCGGACCAGCTGATGAGCGTGCGTGACGCCCGCTTGCTGGATGGCAGGCAGGACGGCGTGCGCATGATCCAGGTGGACAACGGCGGCGCGCTGGAATGCACCCTTCTTCCCGGCCGCGCGATGGATTTGTACCAGGTGCGCTACAAGGGCGCCAACCTCAACTACATCGCGCCGTGCGGCATCACCGCACCCGCGTACTATGACGCCCGCGGTACGGAGTGGCTGCGCGGCTTCTACGTCGGTTTCCTGACCACCTGCGGCTTGCAGCACATCGGCTCTCCGGCGGAGATCGCTGGAGAATCGCGCGGCCTGCATGGAAGGGAGGCAAACTGCCCTGCCGAGGACGTCCGCGTCACACGCAGCCGGACGGCGGATTCCATGAGTCTGACGGTAGAAGGGTCTATGCGGGAAGCGCGCATCTTTGGAGAAAACCTGCGTCTGCGCCGCACCTACGCATTTTCCTACGGTGAGGACGCCTTTACCCTGACGGACACCGTGACCAACTGCGGCTTTGGGGCACGTCCGTTTTTGCTCTCCTACCACATCAATTTCGGCTACCCGCTCCTCTGCGAGGACACAAAGATTGTCCTAGACAGTCTCGGCGTGGAACCGCGCGACGCCCACGCTGAGGAGGAAATGGAGCATTGGCGGGAAATTGAACCGCCGGCGTATCCCTACCAGGAGTGCTGCTATTTCCATGAACTGGCGCAGGATGCGCAGGGGCAAAGCGGTTATACCGTTTATAATCCGGTTCGGCGCATTGGCGTTCGGGTCTCATGGAACCATGCCGACCTCCCCTACTTCTGCCAGTGGAAAATGCTGGGAAAGGGCGAATATGTGCTCGGCATGGAGCCGCTCAACGCGCCCCTGGACGGAAAGAAAATCGGTGAAGAGGGGTGCTTGGCACCCATCCTGCAACCCGGTGAAAGCAAAACCTATTCCCTGCATTTTTCCTTTATTGAGGAGTTGTAAGATAGACCTATTTCGTGTAAAATTTAATTGAGAAAGGGCGAAACGTATGGCATACGATCTTGTGACAGTCAGTGCAATCCTGTGCGAAATTATGCGCAAGGAATTGGATAAACCGCTGGACAAACCAGCGGACTTTACCGGTCCCTATGCAAGCGGCGATACGCCGATCACGGTAAACATCGCTGCAAAGCTGGGCGCAAAGACAGCGGTCATCGGCAGCGTGGGCCCGGACCCCTTTGGCAAGTGCTTTAAGGCGCAGATGGTCTCCAGCGGCGTCGATGTGAGCATGGTCAAGGACATTCCCGGCGCTTCCACCGGCTGCGCGTTTGTCTGCTATTATTCGGACGGCAGCCGCGATTTCCTGTACCACAGCCGCCACGCCGCAGCCGGGATGACCCACGCCGAGGATCTCGACATGGAGAAACTACAGGGAACCAAGTGGTTCCATCTCACCGGCTACAACATGAGCGTGAGCAAGAGCTTGCAGGAGACGTGCTACCGCATTGTCGACGAGCTGCCGGAGGGTAGCCGCATCAGCTTTGACCCCAACATCCGCCCCGAATCCCTCAGCGTGGAGGAAGTGCGGGAGCTCTGCCGGCCGGTCATTGAGAAGGCGAGCATCATTTTCCCCAGCAAGACAGAGGCTGCCCTGTTTACCGGATGCGCCACCGACGAGGAAGGATGCCGTCTCTGGGCGGACCAGGGAAAACTGGTCGTTTTGAAAAACGGCAGCGAGGGGTGCATCATCTACCAGGGAAACGAGAAAATCCCGGTTCCCAGCTTCCAGGTGGAGGAAGTTGACCCCACCGGCGCCGGTGATACCTTCTGCGGGGCGTTCCTGACCGCTCTGATCGAAGGCAAGCCTCTTTCGGAGTGCGGGCGTTTTGCCTGTGCAGCCGGCGCGATGAGCGTACGCAAACAAGGCCCTATGGAGGGCGCTCCCAGCCGTGCAGAGTTGGAAGCGTTTCTCAAGGCCCATTCATAAACGATTGATTTTGTATAGAAAGGATGGAATCGATATGACGAGGACCCAGCGAATCAAGGACTACATCCGCTCCTATCCCCCAGAGATCTGCATGGAGCGCGGACGTATCTATACAGAGGAATTCTTTTCCCACCCGGAGCGCCCGCTGGTCATCCGCCGCGCGGAAGCTTTTGCGCGCTACCTGCGGGAAATGACCATCTATATCGGCGACGACGACCTGCTTGTGGGCAACACCGCCAGCAAGCCGCTGGCAGCCGCCCTGTTCCCGGAATTTGCGGTGGACTGGATCGAAGAGGAGCTCGATACGTTTGAGAAGCGCGACCGCCAGCGCTTTATCGTACCGCCGAAGCTGCACGATGAGATCCTGGCCATGTGCGAAAAATGGAAGGGCTACACCCACTACGACCGGGTGGGCTACAATTTGAAGAGCACCATTGGAGAATATCTGATCGGCGAGCAGCATCCGAGCGTCAACGAGACGATGATTATTGAGCACAACCAGAACGGCGACGGCCATATCATCCCGGATTATGTGAAGTTGCTCGATATCGGCCTGGAGGGTGTCATCGACGAGGCACAGCGCAACCTCGCCCTCCTGCGCGAAGATGATCCGGAATACTTAGAGAAGAAGGCGTTCCTGGAGAGCGTCGTGATTTGTATGCAGGGCGCGCTCGACTATGCCGACCGCCTAGCAAAGCTGGCCTTTGAAAAGGCGAAATCCGCGCCGACGCCGGAACGCCGTGCGGAATTGACGGAGATCGCCCGCATCTGTGCAAAGGTGCCGCGCAAGGCGCCGGATACCTTCTACGAGGCGTTACAGTTTGTCCTGTTTATCCACCTAATGATCCAGATGGAATCGAACGGCCACAGCATTTCCATGGGCCGCATGGACAGCTATTTGAAGAAATATTACGACCGCGACCGTGCGGCCGGCCGGATTGACGCAGCCTTTGCCCAGCAGCTCTGCGAGTGCTTCCTTCTTAAATGCTTTGAGGCCAACAAGCTGCGCGACTGGGGCACCACCGAAAACCTCGGCGGCAACCAGCTTTTCCAGACCATTACGCTGGGCGGCCAGACCCAGGATGGGAAGACAGCGGTCAACGAACTGTCGTACATTTTCTTGGAGGCGCTCGGCAATACCAATATGAATATTCCAACCGTGATCGTCAGCATGGGCAGCACCACACCTCTGGAATTCTATGAAGCAGCTTTGCGCGCGTTGGTGCGTCACGGCGGCGGGATGCCGGCGTTCTTCAACGACGATGTCGCGGTCGATATGATGGTGCGTGCGGGGATCCCGCTGAGCGACGCCCGCAATTGGGCCGGTATGGGCTGCAGCGAAGTGCGCATTCCCGGCAAACACGGCACAGGCGTTACGCCGGTCTATGTCAATGTAATGAAGCTGTTGGAGTTGGCGCTCCACAACGGATACAACCCCAATACGGGCAAATGTTTGTGCCCGTCCAGCCGTCCCTTTGTTGAGTGCCGCAATCTCAAGGAGGTTATCGCTCATTGGGAGGAACAGCTCGACTTCTATCTCCCCTTTATCCCGCGGATCGAACGGGCCATCGCGGAGAGCTACTATACGCTGACCCCGACGCCATTCCTCTCCGGCGTGGTGGATTACCGCATTGAGATGGGCAAAGACATCTCCTGGGGACGCGGACCCAATTACAACGACACCATCGTGCATGCGCACGGCTACCCAAATGCCGCCAACGCCTTGGAAGCGCTGGACCGCGTGTGCTTTAAAGATCAGAAATATACCCTGAAAGAGGTTATGGAGGCCATCGACGAGAACTTCGCCAGCGACAAGGGAATGGCGATCCGCAAGGCCCTGTTGAATGCGCCAAAATTCGGCAACGACGACGACGAGGTGGACGATCTCTGCCGCGACCTCTTTACCATTTTGCCGGCGAAGATGCGCCAGTTTACCCCGCTGCGCGGCGGGCAGTTCGGCTGCACGGCCCAAACGGTCGTTATGAACGTGACCGACGGTGCAGTGGTCGGCGCTACGCCCGATGGACGACGCGCAGGCGAAAGCCTGGCCGACAATATGTCCCCCACCCCTGGCACGGATTTGCAGGGGATCACCGGCGTCTTCAACAGCCTCGCCAAGATCGACCACGCCCTGATGGACAACGGCTCCATCTTAAACATCCGTTTCCATCCTTCGGCGCTGAACAGCCCGGAGAAGATCGAAAAGATCGCCCAAGCCATCGCGGTCTATTTTGAGAAGGGCGGATTCCAGGTGCAGTTCAATGTGGTCGGCCGCGAAGTGCTGCTCGACGCACAGCAGCATCCGGAAAATTATCGCTCCTTGGTGGTTAAGGTGGCCGGCTTTAGCTGCTTCTACTGCGAGCTGGAAAAGAAATGGCAGGATCACCTGATCGCCCGCACAGAATACGATGCATTCGCTTAATCGGAGGTTTTTATGACAGGTCATTTGTTCAATATCCAGCGGTTTAGTCTGGACGACGGTCCCGGTATCCGCACGGTTGTCTTTCTCAAAGGCTGCAACCAGGTTTGTCTCTGGTGTCACAATCCGGAATCGCTCCTCCCGGCGCCGCAGGTTTTGCGCAAAGACAGCCTGTGTACGAGATGCGGCCGGTGCGAGGAGGTCTGCCCGCACGGGGCGGTTTTCCACAACGATGCGGGCTTCCTCACCGACCATACCAAATGCGTGCGCTGCGGCCACTGCATCGACCTGTGTCCGAGTGACGCGCTGATGCTGGTAGGCTATGACAAAACGGTGGAGGAAGTCGTCAAGCTGGTCTGTAAGGACCGGGATTTCTACCAGCGCACCGGGGGTGGGGTCACGTTCTCCGGAGGGGAACCGGCTGTTCAGAGTGAATTTCTTCTGCAATGCCTGGAAGCCTGCCGGGAACAGGGAATTCAGACCGCTATTGAGACCAACGGCAACTATCCGTTAGAGCTGACCGCGCGCCTTTCCCCTTTGCTCGACTATGTGATGGTGGACGTCAAGCACACGGACGACGAAAAGCACCGCCGGTTCACAGGGGTATCCAACCGGCAGTCGCTCGCTTCCGCCCAGTATTACCTGGCACATAATGCCACCGATTTGCGGGTTCCCGTCATCCCCACTTTCAACGACACGGCGGACGAATTGCAGGATATTCTCCGCTTCGCACGGGAGTCCGGTGCCAAAAAGGTAACCCTGCTCCCCTATCATACATTTGGCATCAGCAAATACACCAATCTCAGCATGCCTTATACCCTGGGCAGTGAACCACTGTCCGTCGCTGCGGTGCAGGCGATGGTCGATACGCTGGACACGGGCGGGCTTGCTGTGGAAGTAAACGAACGATAGCCGGATTGGAGAATGGACATGATCGAACGCCATGTAAAGATGATTGAATTGGTCGCGGAACGCGGCGAAATTGAGACAGGGCAGCTTGCCCGCCTGCTGAATACCAGCGAAGTGACTGTGCGCAATGATTTAAACACCCTGTCTAAAAAGGGAATCCTGGCCCGGCGGCGCGGCTATGCGACCCTCCCCAACCCGGACGACACGAATTATCATATGGCTCTGCACTATGAGGCAAAGCTGAAGATCGCGGCGGCCGCAGCCCAGAGGGTGCGGGACGGCGAGACAATCATTGTCGGCACCGGAAGCACCTGTGCCATGTTTGCCGCACAGGTGGCCGAAACTCGGCGCAATGTCACCATCCTGACCAACTCCGCCTATGTTGCGGCGAACCTCTGCAAGGAGCCGGATGGACGGATCATTCTGCTGGGCGGCAGTTATCAGAAGCACTCCCAATGCATGGTGGGGCCGTTGGTCAAGCGGTGCTTGCAAGATTTCCACGTAAACACCGCGTTTGTCGGCGCGGACGGGTTTACTGTTGCGGGTGGATTCTTCGGCGTAGATATGGAGCGCGCAGAGGCGCTGCGCGAGATGGTCCATTGTGCAGATCGCATCTGTATGCTGCTGGACGGTTCCAAGTTGGGAAAAAGTGGGACGGTATCTTTTTTGAGTACCTCCAGCGTTTCCGAGTTGATTACCGATGCCAGCGCAGATTCTGAAATCTGCGAAGGCCTACGCAAACGGAATGTACAGGTGACAGTTGTCTGATCTCAATCAAAAAGAAGAGTCCTCAGGGAAACGCAACGGTTTGCCTGAGGACTTTTTTCGGGAATCAAATATCTGTCTTTTCTTTATAGCTTCTTTCGCGCGGCGGCGAATCCAAAAACGGTGCCGCAAGCGCCACCCACCAGATGCATAAAATGCGCTACATTGTCCTGAACAAAGAGAGCGGCGTACACCTCCTGTCCTAGATATAGGATGGCAACCAGGATCAGCGTCAGGGGGACTCTCCCCTCTTTCATCCCCGCCAAGGAGGAAAGCATAACGAGCATAAACACAATACCGCTTGCTCCCAACAGCGCGGTGACTGGAAAAAAGATGCATTGCAGCAGGCCCGAGATCAGCGCGGTCAACAGAATGCCAGTCAGGAGGACTTTGCTTCCATATTTCTCTTCCATAGGTGGGCCGATCACCAAGAAAAGGAGCATATTTCCCGCAAAATGCTCATATCCCGCATGTCCTAGAACATGGCCAAACAGACGGACGTATCCGAGCGGGTCAGTCAACGGTGACCGGTAGACGGAGAAGAAAGCCTGCGTTGTCCATCCGCCGGTCAGAGCGCCCAACAGCAGCGCCGCCAGAGAGAGAAAGAAAAAGGTCAAAACGACCGGTGTATTGTAATGAATCCGTTTCAAAACCGCCATACAAATTCCTCCTTATATAAATGGAAAAATGCTTCCGGTGCAAGAATGCCTGTAACGGCTGTGTGGCCAGATCACATGAACCCTTAGTAGAGGCTCTTTTTCTGATGGTATTTGAGAAACACGCTTGTCTTCCAGGAGTATTGTACCATAAAGATGGACGGTATGTCTCTATGGATTGTATGGACATGGGTAAAAAGAAACCCGCATTCATGCAAACATCCCCTATTTGCGGGAAAAACTAGAATCTTTTTGTCAAAAAATTTGTTTTAGGACTTGCATTGTTTGAAAGAACATGCTATAATAAATATCGCCGTCAAGGGAGATGCCTTTGGCGGCAGAAATATGGGCCTGTAGCTCAGCTGGGAGAGCGTTCGGTTCGCATCCGAGAGGTCGTGGGTTCGAATCCCTTCAGGTCCACCAAATAAGCACCGCAATTTTGATACAAAGCGTATCAGGATTGCGGTGCTTTCTTTTTGCCTGAAAGTCCTGATTTCAAGGGGTTTCTGGCTTTTATCGGCCCCATCCGCTGCCAGACAAAGCGATAGCTTGCCGCTAACCCAGTCCGCAAAGGCGCTGGGGAGCAGCAGGCTATCGTTTGTTTTATGGGTATCGTTTAATTTGCGGACTATCGTTTCATCTTTGCCGGTTAAAAGGAATTCTAATGGAGATTTAATTGGCAGAAAAATGTTCGTCCACAATCGCATTTAACTGAGAAGCAATTTCGGAGAATTCTTGATTTAAGTCAAGCGTTCGGACGCTAATCTTGTTGCCACTCATCTGGTACCTGTTATCCGGCTGAATAGCTTCATCAGTTGCCGCATAGAGTAACATACCAGAAACTGTATGCGGCCTACTGCCAAACTCCGCATCCTTGTTCTTGACATAGGTAAAAATCTGATACAGATTGCTGGAATGAAGCGTGTGGACATTGTATTGAGTTTGCGTGGTATGCGTGTAATACTTGGCATCGATGATCAATACCTCATTTCCTCTTGTGAGCATGATGTCACTCTGCATGACCGGCAGCATTGTCCCAATCCCATCATCCAAGACCCATGGAATCTGTGAAGCCGTTGCCGTCACTTGCGGACATTCCTTGGCATAGTATTCGAGGATAAATTTCTCATACAGGCGGTTCATACGCTGCTCATCGACGAAGGAAGCCAACTTATATTCTCCGGAGTCTGTGGTCAGAAGCATTCCTTCCAGAATAAGTTGACACAGACTGATGAGCATACGATAGGTATTGTTGTTCCTCTGGAAACGAATGGCTGACCAGCGGATCGTGGCAGGGTCGATTGTATCAACATTCGAGAAGAACAGCATTTCCTTTTTCAGGTCGCTCTTGTACACCTGATCTACCCTCGTGTGTCGGAGCAGAAGCATGACTGTTGTTTTGAGTATTTGATTCAGGAGATTGTTTTCAGAAAGCTCATCATATTCACAGGACAGAACCCGCTTCCTGGCAAGCTGGTTCTGAATGGTCCCTGGCATATCAATCTTGCCACGGACTACAGCAACATCCTCTTTTCGATTCAAATACTCCCGATACAGGCCTTGTTTCAGCTGTCTGCTGATGCCTTTCGCCAGAATCGCAGCAAAGAGGTTATGCGTATTCTCGAACTCTTCGGTAGCAACATCCTCATAACCGCCTTGATTCAGCGTCGTGAAGGCATACGAAAGCATATAGTATATGTTTTTTATGAAGATGCTCTTATCCTTAATCATTGAAACACACCTTGCAAGATATTCTCCCAACGCTGGAGCTTGTTGGCGTCGTCGAACCAGTATTCACTGAGCATCGGAAGAATGTCATAGTCGACGATGGAGTGTAGCCACTCCTCGGTGCAAACATCCCTTCCGCAGAAATAGCTGTGGCCTATGCAGAATCCTTTACCCAGCGACTTATCAAGAGAGATTTCACGGTTCAGATCCTTCACCTTGTCAACAAGTTCATTCAGCGTCTCGTTGTTAAGACCGTTCTGGTAATGAATGAACCCCTCGGAATCAAAGCCCGGTTCCACTTCAAAGAAGCTGAAGCGGCGACGTAGCGCATAGTCGATCATAGCGAGGCTGCGGTCTGCTGTGTTCATCATGCCGATGATGTAGAGGTTCTTCGGTACGGAGAATGAGAGCCCATTATAGGCAAGAGTCGCTTTTGTGCCTCTATAGTCCTTTTCGATCAGCATCAACAACTCACCGAAGATCTTACTCATGTTGCCACGGTTAATTTCGTCGATGATGAAGAAGAACTCTTTGTCAGGCTGGTTTGCGGCCTTCTGGCAGAAGCGATAGAAAATGCCATACTTCAGCTCAAAACCGTCCTCTACCGGTTTATATCCCATCATGAAGTCTTCGTAGGAATAGTTCTGGTGGAACTGAACGAACTCGATACGGCTGTCGTCCTTTTCGCCCATCATGGACCACGCCAGACGTCTTGCGGCGAAAGTCTTACCAACACCGGGAGCTCCTTGCAGGATGATATTCTTCTTGTTGCGAAGGACGGCCACGAGGTTTTCATAGCGTTTTTCGGTCATATAGACTTCATCGAGGAAGTCACTCTTTTTGTAGGCGTCGATAGAGGCTTCCGGGGAGACCGGATTTTCCTCACGGATCATATCGAGGATAAAGTCATATTCTCCTCTGGTGAGTTTGAACAGGCTGCCCTGCGGATTCTGGAAATACTCCATTCGCTCAAGTTCCGGGCACCCTTTCAATGTAGCATAATCAATCGGTGAAGTCAGGCCTTCAACTTTTTCGAAGAACAACTTCTCGCCATCCTGTTCTGCGCTTACACGACCGATAGCAACGATCTGTTTTACAGGATTGGATTCGTATCCGATGATCATGTCACCAGCTTTCGCATCAAGGAAGTTCTGGAAGATACGGCGTTTATTACCGTTCTCGTTGTAAAGCGTATAGGACTGAACCTCACCAACAGCAATGTCAGCAAAGCTCCAGATTTTTGGATTGGCATTCAACCACCAATAGCCGCAGTCCTGTTCACCAGGAGCCGTTGCGGCATACAGTTCGATCCCACTGAGGTCAGCTTTATCGAGAGCGGCTGAAAGTTCGTCCCTCAGTTTCCAAATAAAGCTACCGTCCTCATCTTTCCCTGCGTCACGACCCATATAGAGGATAGTCCACCACTGTATAGAGCCATCGTCTCTGGAATTTGGGTTGATGCCAGTGGCCTCACAGACTCTCCGTGCCAGCGCAACAGAGCCAGAATTATAAAAGTTCTTTGTCTCGCCATATTTCACCGAAAGCTGCGTACAGGAGGCCATTCCACCGTAGTCCTTCATACGCTTCATGATTTCAAGGGCACCGATAGTAAAGACCGAGTCATCCTTTAGCAGTTTCCCCCAATCATCAACAGAAAGGCCTGGGTCATAATCTGCACCATACCAATCAGCAGTTACTGCAGCAGTGGTATCTTTCTGAGCATAGTACCTGCTAATGTAGAAACCGACATCAATAGTCAGCGTTTTCAGCTCTGGGTCAGGATAGCAGGTATCTGTCAGCTGAGATTGAAAAAGGTTCACCAATTCCGTGTCTTCTTTCAGTGCCGCACTGATTTCATCGTACAGCTTCAAGAAATTACGGATATTGTCGGCATAAGCCCCCTTCTTGAAACGATAATCCGCCTCCAGTTCACTGGCAACTGTTTTTACCTCACCGAATTTATAGATATAGTACTTATCAGGAAAACGGAGCCAAAGGTAGGTGCTGATGGCATTTTCATACTGGTAGTGCTGTGCAGCCCCGTTTCCATACTTCTCTAAAAGAACGGTAGATTGCATTTTGAACGCATTCACACGTTCGTACACATCTTTGTTTTCGTCATATAGAGACAAAAACATGGCACGCACTTCTTCAGGCGCAGATTTGGCGAAACCAACAATCATGCCTTTCGGGAAATTATTAGCAGAAGCCAACAGGTTATAGGTCTTATCCAAAGAGCGATTTAACATTTCCGCAAAGTCAGGAGCGTTCACGTCCCAATGATCCTGGAACCATTTTACAGCTTCCCACTTATATTTTTCCTCACCCCATTGTTTGGAAACAAAGTTCTGCTTATATTGAACAAGTACATCCTTTAAGCGAAAGCGATCAATCATATTTTCTCCCTCCTTTACGCATTACGCAAGCTCTTGTAGATTTCTTCCGCAAAGATACCCAGAACCTGCCGTTTCATTTCATCATTAGAGAGTAGCAGAGAGAAGAAATCCTGGTTTTGCGAAAGTCCCTCGATCAATGCATCATCAATATCGTCAAAATAAGTGAACTCAAAGTCTTTTTGCGTATTGTTTTTAGCACTGGTCTTCAGCTTATCCGACTTCATCAAAATATCGCGGATTTGCAGCATGGCTTTGACCACCACATCATTATCATACGATTTCCCAGTTCGGCTGTTGATTTCATCGATGATTTCTGACAGCCGCTGTTCCTTATCCTCTGTCAGGCCGAAGTGCTCTGCCGTGGGCAGCTTCACTGCCGGTTTTGCTACCAAGTTGGGGGAAACGTGTTCCTCACCCTTTTTCTGCACAAAGTTGGATGCTTGGATTTTCCCATCCAGATTAAAGCCGGGGCCGGGATGCTTGATATTGATGTATGCCAGCAGGTATGCGATGAAGTTATACTTCTTGTGCAGGTCGTGATCCTCGAAACAGGATACCTGCAAGAGGAACTCATAGTAGCGGACAAAGCTGCGCATGGCCGCTACTGCCTCGCGCTGTTCTTCATATTCGTAGTGGTCAAGCAACTTTTTGCTCTTTTGCAAGAAGAAAGTAAGGCGCTGCTTCTGCTTGCTGGTAACCTTTTCGGAGTACAGGATTTCGTTGGCGCTTTCAATATCCGCCGGATCAAAAAGCGCGTAAGCGTCGATCTTGGCCTCCAGGTCGTAAATGGCGCTGGGCGTCACGGAGTTGGACAGTAGTGTGGTCGTGTAATAAGGCGCAAATGCGGCTTTCATATCCTCGTAGCTGTTTACGAAGTCCAAGACAAAAGTCTTTTTATCGTAAGGCGGGCAAATACGATTCAACCGGGACAGCGTTTGAACCGCATTCACGCCGCGCAGCTTTTTCAGCACATACATGGCACACAGTTTCGGTTGGTCGAATCCCGTTTGATATTTGTTGGCGACCAGAAGCACCTGATAGGCATCGGTGTTAAATTCCTTTGTGAGCCGATCTTCTGGGAAGCCGTTCAAGGAAGCCTCTGTATATTCCGTTTCATCATCCGGGAGTTTTACTTTGCCGGAAAAGGCTACCAGAGCATGGATGCCCTCATACCCCTTTTTCGCAATGTAATCCTCAAATGCTTGCCGGTATTTCACCGCAGCCTGCCGGGACGCAGTAATGACCATTGCTTTGGCCTGTCCGCCCAACTCTTTCATAACGGTGGTGCGGAAATGCTCGACAATGACCTCGATGCGCTGCCCGATGTTGACATCATGCAATTCTACAAAACGGGCAATCTGGCGTTTGGCTGCATTGGTCTTACAGCGGGGGTCTTCTTCAATCTCCTTGTTGATTTGGTAGAAGGTTTTGTATTCTGTGAAGTTTTGCAACACATCCAGAATAAAACCCTCCTCGATTGCCTGCTTCATAGAGTAGACGTGGAAAGCCTCGCGCTGGCCTTTGGTGTTCAGTCGGCCAAAGAGCTGGATGGTGGTGGGTTTTGGCGTAGCGGTGAATGCAAACATCGAGACGTTCGGCTGCTTGCCGTTGCGCTGGATTTCATCGGTGATCATGTCCTCCACATCGTTTTCGACCGGCTCACCAGCGCCCAGAGCCATCGTCACCGCAGCCATGTCTTTACCGGCGGTGGAAGAATGGGCTTCGTCGATGATAACGGCAAAACGCTTGTCCTTCAGACCCTTTACGCTATCCACAATATAGGGAAACTTCTGAATGGTGGTAGCGATGATTTTTGTGTTGCCGTTCAATGCAATCGCCAAGTCGGCGGAGTTGCACTTGTCATCCATGACCCGGATCAAACCAGCCTTGTGCTCCATACCCATGATGGCCTTCTGGAGCTGGCGGTCAACCACCACACGGTCAGTCACAATGATGACATTATCGAAAATGATTTTATTGTCCGCATCATGCAGCGAAGTCAGCCGGTGCGCCAACCAAGCGATGGAGTTTGTCTTGCCGGAACCGGCGCTGTGTTGGATCAGGTAGTTCTGCGCAGTGCGATTCACACGGACATCAGCGAGAAGTTTACGGATGACATCCAGCTGGTGGTAGCGCGGAAAAATCAAGTTCTCTGACCGCTTTACTTTGCCTGTATGGTCATCGACCTTTTCCTTCACCTCAACAAAAATAAATTTGCTGATGAGGGCAAGGACGGTATCTTTGGTCAGGATATCCTCCCACATATAGGACACACTGTATCGGTCTTCAAAAGCGGGGTTGCCCGCACCTGCGGTCACACCCTCGCCGTTACCCATGTTGAAGGGCAGGAAGAAGGTGGCGTCTCCCGCCAGCTTGGTGGTCATATAGACCTCTTCCAAGTCCATCGCAAAGTTCACAAGGCACCCCGCCTTGAACAGGAACAGACGGGTCTTGGGATTGCGCTCGGTGCGGTACTGGTAAATAGCGTCCTGATAGGACTGTCCAGCGGTGTTGCATTTGAGCTCAAAGGAGATGATGGCAAGGCCGTTCAGGAAGATGACTACATCAATGCGCTCTTTGTCGCTGGCCCAGACCTCCTCCATCACGGAGAAGATGTTCTGGCTGTATTTCTTCATCAGTTCCGGGTTGAAGGTGGTAGCAGGCTTGGTGTACATCAAATCCAGTTGGCGGTTGGAGATTTCGATGCCATGTTTCAGCACCTCAATCAGACTGCCACGGGCCTTGGTGACTTCTGCGTTGATAAAGCTGACGATGGTGTCCTCCAGATCAGCCTTGTAAATCTTACGCAGATACTCCATTGTGTCCGACTGGGTGTCATTCAGAAAATTAAACAGCATCTCCCGGTCCATGGCGAAGGAACGGTCAAAATGAGCGGCCTTGCGGACGACATAGCCATTGTCTTTCTCTAAGCGCTCCAAGAAGAACTTTTGGTAATCCTTTTCAGAGAGGATATTAGTCATTTGAATAAACCTCTCTTTCTGATCGATTTCGGCTTATCTCACGTTTCGTTTTGCTGGAATAGTTAATACCGAAATGATTTCCATCTTGGCTGGTAATTACGGGAATAATTTCACCTTCTGTTATTGCATATACTTCACACCATGTAGTCATCCCGTCTGCTTTAGTCGCAAGCGCGATGGTCCCAGCTTTCTTTATATGGCGGAAGGCCTCTTCCAATTCTCTGTTCTTGATGATGTTTATGCATTGATTTTCTTTTGTATAGGATCGTACCGCAAACATCAGATTTGGGTGTTCACTCCATCCGGCCTCACTGTTAACACGCTTATATTCGGCAGAGGAAATGTGGAGTTCCGTTCCTATGCCAAGAGTTGACGTAACATATTCAACTTTCATGACAAAGGCACCTCCTTTTTCCCGGTTACATACTCGTAAATAAGCGATTTTTTGTAGGCTTCCAAGGTGGAGAACTGTTCTTTTTTAGCGGCAATCACTTCATCCGTTCTACGCAAGATGGAATCAATATAATCCACGATTGCTTCCTGTTCCTCCAATGGAGGAATTGGATAGAACAACTCCGAGAGTTTGTTCCACCGCAGATCACAGGAGCGAACGCGGATTCCGGTGGCCAGCGCCAGGAATACATCACTATAAGCCATACTGCGGAGAAAGTACATAATGTATCGTTTATTCTGTTTAGTATCCAGGACATTCAATACGGGTGACGCCTTTCCCCTTGAATCGGAGATACCAATGGCACCGGCAAAGCCGTCCATTCCATGAACGACCAGGTCGCCAACATCAATGCCCTGGTAACCAATTTCTTTGTCTGCCATTGTGAAACCATCCTCACGGCGATTGCTGCGGAGCGTGACCTCACCATCCCGGAAGCAGGTAATCACACCATCATCATCACGAACCGGCTTCTGGATGTACTTCAGAATATATTTACCTCGAATACAGTCCCAATGGGCTGGCATCATTCCAATCCACTGAATGCCGCTATCCTTCATCTCCGCATCCGGGTTCAGCCCCTTGGTGACCGTTTCAGTGATAACAGATCGCTTGTATTGCTCCAGGGTGTCAATCTGGGTCTGGATATCGGCGGTGAGGGCGTCAATTTCGGCGCATTTTGTGTCGAGATAATCTGCAATCCTTCTTTGCTCATCGAGAGACGGCATTGGTATTGTTATTTTCTTCATGTCTTGCCAACCAGTTGTCCACAAGTCATCTACGATACCATGCCCCCAACGGTAATTTTCGTCGCCAAATTGAGTGGTATGGAAAAGCCATTCGTAATATGTAGGCACCATTTCATTTCTTGGCACCATAACAATGTTAATTAGGGAAACTGAACCATCATAAGGCGAAATCCCGCATGAACCGCGTCTATCGGAGCGACTGTTAATTGCAAAATCACCAACACGCACCAGTTTGCGATTATCACCATCATTTGTTTTTGCTGCTGTTTCTAACTGTGGAAGTATCCCTTTATTTGTCACGGAAAGTGGAGGATAATCTTTATCGCTTACTTTTTCGTTCCTAATGGAATACAATCCACCAATTTTTGCAAGTGCCCAGTCGGCGGGTATTTCGCCGAGCCATTTAAGCCCACTATCTTTCATCTCTCTCATACCATCACCGCCTCATTCAAATAACTTTGCCACACGTTCAGACACCGAAAGTTCCAACTCCATAAACTTTGCTTCCAGTTCCTCGCTGGGCGCCGGCTGCTGATACTTGTAGAAATAGCGGGTGAAGGGGATCTCCGCGCCGGTCTTGACGACCGGTTTCTTTTTGGAGAGATCCTCTTCAAAAAACGCTTTGGCGTCGGGGATATGCGGTAGCACCTCCCGGGCCATATAGTCCTCGATGCGTTCGCCCCACTTTACGATTTCGGTGTCCTTGGTCTCCTTGTCGTAGAGCACATTGCCCTTGCGGTCCCGCTGAATCTCGGCGGACTTGTCCATGACCGAGAGGCCATCGGCAATTTTATCCAGCAGCTTCTTGTCGGCTGTCACATTCGCCAGCACTTTGGTGAGCACCGGCATGAATGCCGCCGGGGAAGGATAAACCTCCTTAGAGATCGCAGCGTGCAAGGCGGCGACAATGGCTTCATAGACCGGCTGATTGTTCTGGTAGTTCTCCAGTTTTTTCAGGTCTTTGCCGGTGGGTTCCTCCATATTTTCGATCTCGTCTACCTTCGCCTGGTCATATAAGGAGGACAGGGAACCCTTGGAGAGCATGGCCTCGATGCGCTCGGCAGTGATGGCATAGCTGCGCTGGAGGGGCTGCATCACCGTGTATTCCCGGTAGATGAACTCCTCATTGGGATAGATTTTGCAGTATTCGTTTTCCGCAAATTCGGCATAAAGCTTTGTGATGGCTGTGCGGTCTTCGGGCGAGATTTCATTTTTCTTATCGCCCAGGGCTTTACGCAGCTTCTTGAAGAAGCTGGACGCATCGATCAGTTGGATTTTTCCCTTGCGCTCCGTGCGTTTGTTCTTGGACAGCACCCAAATGTAGGTTGCAATGCCTGTGTTATAGAAAAGGTCCACCGGCAGGGCAATGATGGCCTCAATCAAGTCGCTTTCCAGCATCCAGCGGCGGATCTGGCTTTCGCCGGAAGATGTGCCGCCGGAAAACAGCGGGCTGCCATTTTCAATGATAGCGGCGCGGCCGAAGTTGTCGTCCATCTTATCAATGGCAGATTGCAGGAACAGCATCTGCATATCGCCGGAGCCGGGCAGGCCCGCGCCCCAGCGGCCATCAAAGCCCTTCTTGTATTCCTCCTGGACAGCGGCCTCCACACCTTCTGCCGCATCCTTTCCGCCCCACGGGGTGCCGAAAGGCGGATTCTCGATGACAAACCGCATTTTGGAATTCTCGAAGCGGTCGGCAATCATGGTGTCCTGGTAGCAGATGTTCTCCGCATTCTGTCCCTTGATCATCATTTCTGCCAGGCAGATGGCGTAAGATTCCGGGTTGATCTCCTGACCAAACAGGCGCACGTCCGCAGACGGGTTATAGCGTTTGATGAAATTGTAGCTGGTGGAGAGCATACCGCCCGTTCCGCAGGCCTGGTCCAATACGGTGATGACTTTGCCATCATCGAAGATGTCGTCGCAGCCCTCTGCCAACAGGATATTGACCATCAGCTTGATGATATCCCGGCCAGTATAGTGGTCGCCAGCCTCGGCATTTTCAGAAAACTTGCGAATCAGGTCTTCAAAAATATAGCCCATCTTTACATTGTCGATGGTACGGGGGTTCAAGTCCAGTTCGGAGAATGCCTTGACCACCGAGAGCAGACGGTTATTCTTGTCCATCTTGTCAATCTGCTTGTCAAAATCCAGGCTGCGGATGATGTCCTGGATATTGGCAGAGAAACCCTGGATATAGGCCTTAAAGTTTGCCGCCAGATGGTCGGAGTCATTGACCAGCTCCGCCAGATCGAATTCGCTGGTGTTGTAGAACTGGAAGCCAGACAGGCGGTACATGGCCTTAGCCGGATAACCGGGGTTGGCCTTATACGTTTCCACGACCTTGGCCTTGGTGGGAGCCAAGGCACACTCAAAGCGGCGGATGATGACCATCGGGATGATGACATCCTTGTATTTGTCACTCTGGTATGTACCGCGCAGTTTGTTTGCAATAG
This sequence comes from Anaeromassilibacillus sp. 1001302B_160321_C8, assembly GCF_015554745.1. Lineage (NCBI taxonomy): Bacteria > Bacillati > Bacillota > Clostridia > Eubacteriales > Acutalibacteraceae > Anaeromassilibacillus > Anaeromassilibacillus sp. 1001302B_160321_C8. Next base: position 93,406 of record NZ_JADNJD010000003.1, read on the forward strand.
ACCAGATGAAGTTTACCTCTGTGGATACATCGACGGGGGAATCGTCCCACATCGCGTCAATTATCTTTTTATCAGCCATGCTGATTACCTCACTTTTCACTTGGCAAAATTTTGCTACCCTTATTATACATATTCATCCGTCCGATAATCAGGACTTGAGCTGTTTGCCAGTCATCATTTTGTAGTGCTGGCTCTGATCGAGGGCATCAAAGATCATCTTGAATACCCGCTTGTATGCCTCTACATCCTCACAATCCTCAACATAGTTCAGGCCGTCGCTGATGCCATTCGGATTGTTGATGTATGCCAACAAGGAAGACGCCAGCTGGTAATCGGTCATATCCGGTTTCTCACCCTCGGCCTGCTTAATGAACTTACTCCGATGTTCATCCAGTACGATCTCTCGAAGATCGCTCCCTTCATAGCCGCAAAGCTGCAAGAAGTAGTATTCGAGAATACGACGCATCACGTTCAAGGCCGGGATAGTAGACTGGATGTCCCGGAGCTCATCCCACAGCGTAGCATAGGAGTTCTGGACCGGATTGTAGTTCTCATCCTCGGTCGGAATTTCCTTGCTCTGACGCTTGCAAAGCTTGATGGTGGAGATATTATCGTTCTTCCGAATCATGTAGAACGACGTGCAGTTATAATAACTGACCTGCTGGTAAGTGACTTCCCGATGGAAGTACACGTTGTGCGTCAGTACAAACAGCTGCTTGATGTAGTCGCCAGGAACCTTCGGATTCAGGTACTCGGTATTGTTCCGGCAGACGTTGATCATCTCACGGACGATCGCACTGACGAGGAACAAGGCTGTGCTATCCATGCTGGATACCGGGTCATCAATAACGACGATCTTCTCTTTGAGTTCCTCGCTGCTCATGCTACCACGAACCTGATGGTAGAAGTACAGGAATGCGATGAAGTTACGCTCACCCTCACTGAGGTTTTCGGCCACGGAGCCATCCTCGCGGATAACCTCATATACATTTTCTACGCCGACCTTGGCACGAATGCTGAAGCCTTGGAAACCAGAGTCCCGCAGGATTTTATTGATACTGTCAATGGCAGCTTCCGTGTTTGCGTTATGCTTGTTCAGGACAGAAATCTCTGTGGTAAGATCTCCGATTTCCTTTTTGAGCTTCTTTCCACGTTCTGTGACATCCTCTATTTCCTTCTGGAGACGAGCCACTTCGTCATGATAACTTTTCACATCAGCGGCAAGCATGAACGCAAGATACTGCATGATTTCCGTCTTGCACTTCGTCTTACTGGACCGCTTGGCAGAAACAACGTCGTTATTTTCCTTGATCTGCTTATTGATCTCGTTGATCATGGCACCGATCTCAAGCAGGAGCGTGTCAGTGTCCTCAAGTGAGATAGTCTTCGAAGGCTCTTTGACCTTTTCAGCTATACGCTGGCGATTGATTTCAAAGTTGCTCTCCAGCAAGGCGAGTTTTTCCTGATAAGCCATCAGATCAATCGTCGGCATAACGTCGCTGGCATTTGCCTGAATCGCCCGGACAATCTCTCTGGTCTCTCTTTCATATATAGTCTGGAACTGACCAAGATCACGAATGTCCTGCTGGTACTGAGCGTCAAATGTAGCAGCTATATCTGCCTCAAAGTTCGCAGGGAGCCTCTGCTGGCAGTACGGGCATTTTCCGCCAGCTGCACCAGCATAATGGGTATGGCCATCACGAACCCAGTCAGAAGCAGTGTCACCAAGGGACTTCATGAATTTTGCGAAAGGCGTATCGCTGCTACTGACAATCATCCTGTCGAGCAGATCCTTTCCGGGGAGGCTACCGTAGGTGGTAGCAGCTGCTTTTTTGAACTCTGGATACGCTCTGGCCGAATCATCGAAGGCAACGTCATAAAGACGCTCCAACTCTGCCAGATCGTGGTCAATCGGTTTCACTTCACCGAGAACGGCTTCTGCAAAGTTCTTTTTCTGCTTCTTACCGTCCATGCACTTTTCAAAGCGACGACGAATACTGGCCGTCTTAGAAAAGCATGTGTCCTGGAACTGCGTCAGTGCAGATGCGAGACCGTCTGACTTCTTTTTGTACTCATCAAGCGCGGTCTGACGAGCATCCATTTTCTGCTTTTTCTGATCTGTGAGTTCAGCGATTTTCTTTTTGGCCTCGATATCCTCTTCACCAAAGATAAAGACGCCTTTGAGATCACCGTAATTTACAAAGTTGTCGTTGATGAAATCCTGATTATAAACGAGCACATCAAAGTCGTCGGCGGTTTTGCCATCGGCCCAGACAACACCATCATCCTCTGCTATAGCATGGGCGATAGAAGATTTCCCTGCACCGTTATTACCATAGAAAAAGTTGACGAATGTGAGTCCGTCTATCAAGACATCTGTAAAGGTTGCTCTATTGAGCGTAATATTCGCAATTGCCGAAGGAACCTTACGTTGCATCCGTTTTTCACCCTCCTATTTCCATATCTAATCTCACTCCTGAATTTTCCCTTCGCGAACCCATTCATCCACTTCGGAAATTTTAAATTTATATCTTTTTCCGGCCCTGTACACTGGCAGCTTTCCTTCTTTTATCCATGTGCGAACTGTATCTTGACTAATGCTTAGATGTTCAGCCACATCTTCCAGATTAACCCATTTCTCGACTTGCATTTCTTCATACTCGCGACTCATCGTACTACCTCCATTTTTGCATAACCATGAAGTTTAAAGTTTGAACACCCTGTATCCTGCCCTTTCAAGAACTTCCACCAGATTGATTCGCTTGATTGCCCAATGCGTCCGACTAAGTTCGGTAAATGCACGCGCACCTCCGATACACAAATCTTCAGAGAGGTCAATCAATACTTGCTGTGGCAGCTGATTCAATATCTGGAAATAGACCTTAATACCATTATCCTGAATCTTTATGTCCTTCACATAGCCGTAATAAGCGATGTGGTCCGGATCTGTTGTAGCAAAATGATGGTTCTCGCTACAAAAAAGTGCCGGATAGGTTTTTATTATTGCAATGGCCTCTGGCGTTAATGCTGCACACTGATCTTTGATCTCCTGTGAAGTGCTTTCTGTTAGAGCTCTATTTTTCGGAACGATAAACGATGATTCTGTATACTGTTCCGTTCCGATTACAAAGAAGTTGAAGCAATCATAATTAAATGTCAGTCCCTGTGTAACAAGCGGAGCTCCGCCTACAGGACAACCTGGCAGAATAAGTACGGTCTGGTTTATTGTCCCATCATAATTTTGAACATACGCAATCTGCGTACTATCGTTTCCATACTGATTCAAGTTTGCCTGAATAGGCTGCTTCGGCAGGTCCGGTTGAGAAAGATTATTGCCGGTTTTCGCAATCTGTGTATCATTACTCATTGCATCAATCCTCCTCCTTCTTTTTGCTGCCGTAGTAATTCTCAATATGTCCTATTTGAGTGCCGTTGTTACCATATTGATTGAAATTGAACACGAAGGGATTATTCACCGTCTGCTGAACCTGCTGATCAGATGTGCCCTCAATAATGACGGTCTCGACCGGCTCCGCATCCATTTCTGCTTTCTCTACGATATCTGCATAACTAATCGTTAGACTTTCGAGAATCCCTTTACCCATGTGTGCGATGTATTTTCTTTGACCGCCTCCTGCCGACGGACACCAAACATCATAGGTCGCCTTACCAATACCGTTGTCCTTTCGATTTACAACAATATAATGCAAAACGCCGAGCAGGAATGACGGAAAGCATACTTCTTTAAGGTCGCCAAGTGCGGCCTTTTTCTTTTTCTCTCCATTTTGTCCGATAAAGAACTCGTCGCCAGCCTTAATGGTCTGATCCTGTTGAATAAGATCAACGATTGCTCGAACCAGATTAACATCCTTATGTACCGTCTCACTCATATCAAGGAAGTCATTCACGAATCCAATCATTCGATTCAGAACGGATTGATAGGCCGTTTTCACTTTGGAATCAAATGCCGATATTACCTGTTCATCATCAAAAGGCAGGTATGTGCTGTTCGATATTTTGCAGGCTTTGTAGTTGTTCACTGTGCCTTTCAGATTCTCCTTGCCGGGATCTGTGTAATCAGGATTGATTACCTTGATCAGACCCACCAGCACTTCTGGATCGGACAGGCCATCGCTATCACCAGAATAATGTTCTCTCGCTTTCATTCGTTGCCGGAGGGCTTGCAATATCAACGTGAAAAAGGTGCCTCCGCACAGGCGAGGATATTCATTTGTTGCCACAGGTGATCCCTCCAAATCTCAGCTGTTTTTCAAGATGACGGAAGCTTATTGCATCAGGTAATCCGTATCAAACCCCATTAATTCATATTATATCGCAAGAAATACAAAAACACAATCTCTTCCTGTGCTCGTTTGACAATGAGCACAGGAAGTTTCTGCTTTCGACCTAATTAACCTTATCAACTATGGCGGTTGACGCTTTCAACGATTAGATATGCCCTGTGAAAACCGCAAGACCTATTTGTTGGATTTCGCAAAGTTGTAAGTTGTTGAGGTGAGGTCGTGATAAGTCGATCGACAGCCAAGGTTTGAAAATGAGCCAAAGGCTCCCGTTAAAAAAAACGGCGAGTTTTTTGGCCTTTTGTGGTGCCCTTTTCTCGTCGGGAAAGGGCATTCACTATGTCTGCGTACCGCTATCACTTTTCCAACGGCGAAACTATCTCCATCGAAATCCCCGATGATTGGGGCGAAATCCTCATCGACCTGGATCGTCAGGGGTACAACAATGACCACAAGGAGACCCGCCGGCATTACTCGCTGGAGGGTAAGGTCTACGAGGGCATGGACTACGCCGTAGAGGATTCCGGCCTGGAAGCCCTTTTTGCCGGCCCCACCGATGAGGAGCGGCTTCATGCCGTCATCCGGCAGCTCTCTCCCGACCAGCAGGAAATGGTCCGGGCCATCTATTTTGAAAACGTGAGCGTCAACGACTACGCCGCCCGGATGGGCGTGACGCAGTCCGCCATTTCCCACCGTTTGCAGACGGTGAAGAAAAAATTGAAAAAACTTCTGGGTTGACCCTCATATCCGCCCGTTCTCCTGGCCGTATGTCGGAAGGAGCAAGAAAAGCAGCCTTCCAGAAAGGATGAACGCCATGAGACACAAGCTGAAGATCAGCGTGTCCAAGGAGCCGCAGACCGGCGGGGTGGTCAGATGCCGCAGTGTGACCCTGCGGGAGAAGATGCTCACCCGGCTCCTGGGACGCAAAGAGCGGATGATGATTCTTATTCCCGGCAACACCGTGGAATCTTTGGACATCATCGAACTGCCGGAGGGAGGTGCAACGTTTGAGTAAGATCAAGCTCCTCCTGGATGTGGTGGAGGATATGCGCTCCCTTGCCGACAGTCTCCAGGCATTGGCGGACGCCATGACCCAGAGAGACGCGCCGGAAACCGAGCCGGTACAGAAGACCGCTTTGCCCCCTCCCAAGGAACCGGCGGTCACGCTGGAGCAGGTTCGGGCGGTGCTGGCCGAAAAGAGCCATGATGGGAAAACCGAAGCGGTCCGGGAGCTGCTGCAGAAGTACGGCGCTCCAAAGCTGTCGGCGGTGGACCCCAAGCAATACCCGGCTTTGCTGAAGGATGCGGAGGTGCTCTGATGCCGCCCTCCAAACACGCCGTTCTCTCCGCCAGCGGCGCCCATCGCTGGCTCCATTGCAACCCCTCGGCGCGGTTGGAGCTGGAGTTCGCCGACCGGGAGACGGAAGCCGCAGCGGAAGGAACCGCCGCCCATGCTCTCGCCGAGCACAAGCTCAAAAAGGCGCTGAAGTTGCGTTCCCGGAAACCAGTCAGCCCGTATGATTGCGATGAAATGGACGCCTACACCGATGGGTATGTGGAGTTCGTGCTGGAGCAGCTGGAGGAAGCTAAGACACTCTGTGCCGACCCTCTTGTCCTCATCGAACAGCGGCTGGACTTCTCCTGTTATGTTCCGGACGGGTTCGGCACCGGTGACTGCCTGATTGTGGCGGACAAGCTCCTGCACATCATTGATTTCAAGTACGGGCAGGGCGTCCTGGTGGACGCAGAGGAAAATCCTCAGATGATGCTGTACGCCCTGGGCGCGCTCCGGCAGTTCGACCATCTCTACGACATCGCCCAGGTTGCCATGAGCATTTACCAGCCCCGCCGGGAGAATGTGTCCACTTGGACGATCACCGTGGAGCAGCTCATGGATTGGTCGGAACACACCCTCAAGCCCAAGGCGGAAATGGCCTACCAAGGTGAAGGAGACTATGTCCCCGGTCCCTGGTGTACCTTCTGCAAGGCGGCGGTGAAGTGCCGCGCCAGAGCGGAAACCAAGCTCCAGCTTGCCAAGTATGAGTTCGGCATGCCGCCGCTCCTCACCGATGCGGAAATCGAGGACATACTCTCCCGGCTGCCGGGCCTGACCAAGTGGGCCGGTGAGATCGAAGCCTACGCCCAGGACGCCGCCATTCACCATGGCAAGGTGTGGCACGGCTTCAAGCTGGTGGAGAGCCGCACAAACCGCAAGTACACAGACGAGGAAGCCGTGATCCGCACCGCAAACGCCGCTGGGTACCACGACATCTTCAAAAAATCCCTCATCCCCATTACCGAGATGGAGAAGCTCATGGGCAAAAAGACCTTTGCCGAGGTGCTCGGTGGTCTGGTCGAGAAGCCCAAGGGCAGGCCGACCCTTGTTCCGGTATCCGACAAGCGCCCGGCTATCACTGCAATGGATGCCACCCAAGAATTTACTGAAATTACGGAGGTATAACAATATGTCTGCCAATCACAATAATCCGACCAAAGTGGTCACCGGTGTTGTCCGCCTGTCCTACGCCAACATCTGGGAGCCGGCCTCCATCAACGGAAGCAACCCCAAGTACAGCGTTTCCCTCATCATCCCCAAGACCGACACCAAGACCATCGATGCCATCAACGCCGCCGTGGACGCCGCCATCAAGGACGGAGCCGCCAAGTTCGGCGGTAAGATCCCCAACAAGGCCGCGTTGAAGCTCCCCCTGCGGGATGGTGATCTGGAACGGGACGATGAAGCCTACAAGGGCGCCTACTTCGTCAACGCCAACAGCACCACCGCGCCCCAGATCGTGGACCGCTCCGTGCAGCCCATCCTGGATCGCGCCGAGGTCTACTCCGGCTGCTACGCCCGTGTGTCCGTCAACTTCTACGCCTTCAACTCCAACGGCAACCGCGGCATTGCTTGCGGTCTGGGCAACATCCAGAAGGTGCGGGACGGTGAACCTCTGGGCGGTCGTTCTTCCGCCGCGGATGACTTCGCCACCGATGTGGACGATGACTTCCTTTCCTAACAACCATCCGGCAAGGGTGGCGGAGGGCAACCTCTGCCGCCCTTATGCCGCAGGAAAGGAGACCTTATGAAAACCTTATCTATCGACATTGAAACCTACTCCCCGGAGCCGCTGGTCAAGTGCGGCGTGTACCGCTACTGCCAGGCACCGGAGTTTGAAGTGCTGCTGTTCGGCTATTCGGTGGACAGCAGCCCCGCCCAAGTGGTGGATCTCGCCGCCGGTGAGCGCATCCCTGCCGATGTACTGGCGGCGCTGACCGACCCGGCTGTGTCCAAGTGGGCCTTCAACGCCCAGTTCGAGCGGGTGTGTCTTTCCCGGTACCTGGGGTACCCGGTCGGACGATATCTGGACCCTGACTCCTGGTACTGCACCATGGTGTGGTCGGCTACTCTGGGACTGCCACTCTCTCTGGAAGGGGTGGGCGCCGTGCTGGGTCTGGAGAAGCAGAAGCTCAAGGAAGGCAAAGACCTGGTGCGCTATTTCTGTACGCCGACTAAGGCCAGGGATGGCTCCACCTTCCGCAGGCTTCCCGCAGACGCCCCGGAGAAGTGGGCCGCCTTCAAATCCTATAACCTCCGGGATGTGGAGACGGAAATGTCCATTCAGCAGAAGCTGTCCCGCTTTCCGGTTTCGCCGGAAGAGTGGGACAACTACCATCTCGACCAGCGCATCAACGACCGGGGTATCCTGCTGGACCGCACACTTGTGTCCCAGGCCATCCGTTGTGATGAGCGGTTCAAGCGCACCCATCTGGAGCAGGCCCGCTCCGTCACAGGGCTGGAGAACCCCAACAGCCCCGCCCAGCTCAAAGCATGGCTGGCAGAAAAGGGCGTGGAAGCCGAATCCCTCTCCAAAGCGTCCGTTCTGGAGCTGCTTTCCCATGCGGAGGGAGAGGTGGAACTGGCCCTTTCCCTGCGGCAGGAGCTGGCCAAGAGCAGCGTCAAGAAATACACCGCCATGGAGTCGGTGGTCTGCCAGGATGACCGCGCCCGCGGCCTGATCCAGTTTTATGGGGCCAATCGAACCGGCAGATTTGCCGGGCGGCTCATTCAGGTGCAAAACCTCCCGCAGAACCACCTCCCGGATCTGAAGCAGGCCCGGACACTGGTGCGGGATGGGCGCTTTGACGCCTTGGAGCTGCTCTACGATTCTGTCCCGCTGGTGCTCTCTGAGCTGATCCGCACCGCCTTTATCCCTAAGCCGGGATGCCGCTTCTTCGTAGCGGACTTTTCGGCCATCGAAGCGCGGGTCATCGCCTGGATTGCCGGAGAGCAGTGGCGGCAGGAAGTGTTCGCCCAGGGCGGAGACATCTACTGCGCTTCCGCCAGCCAGATGTTCCATGTCCCCGTGGTCAAACACGGCGTCAACGGCCATCTCCGGCAGAAGGGCAAAATCGCGGAGCTGGCCCTGGGCTACGGCGGCTCGGTGGGGGCGCTGAAGGCCATGGGTGCGCTGAACTACGGCCTGACCGAGGCGGAGCTGAAGCCCCTGGTGGACGCCTGGCGGCAGTCCAATCCCCGCATCGTGAAGTTCTGGTGGGACGTGGACCGCGCCGCCGCCACCTGCGTCCGGGACAGAGTCCCCGCCGAGACACACGGCATCCGCTTCCTCTACCAGAGCGGCATGATGTTCATCGTGCTCCCCTCCGGCAGAAGGCTGGTGTATGTGAAGCCCAAGATGGGCGTCAATCGATACGGCAACGAATCCGTCACCTATGAGGGTGTCGGCGAACAGAAAAAGTGGCTGCGGCTGGAGAGCTACGGCCCCAAATTCGTGGAGAACATCGTCCAGGCCACAGCCCGCGACATCCTGGTGGAAGCTATGCGCCGGCTGGAAGCGGCGGGGTACCAAATCGTGATGCACGTCCATGACGAAGCGGTCATTGAAGCCTCGGCGGACACATCCCTGGATGACATCTGCGCCATCATGGGCCAGCCCCCTGCCTGGGCGGAAGGGCTGCTGCTCCGAGCAGACGGTTACCCTGTGCATTTATCCCGATGATCTGACCGCCAAAGCGATGCTGTGGTTTTGGGAGCTCAGAGATGTGGGCGTCATTGGCGTGGGGCTTTTGGTCTCTATCCTGGCGCTGACCCAGACCGGGATTTTTATCCCGTTGGTGCTTACGGCGGTCTACGCCTTCCTCAGCATCCGGTTTGAAGGGACCAGCATTCTGGATTTCATCCGCTATGCGATCACCTTCCTGATTACCAAACAGCAATTCTATGAATGGAGAATGTGATATGTTCCACGCCGACACACTCTATGACAACGAGGAAAACTTCGGCCTGCCGGAAATCGAGGAGCGGGATCTGTCCGCCTCCCTGACGCTCCGGTGGAGCCGGAAGCGCAAGCGGTGGGAGTGCCGCAACGCCTTCTTCTGGCAGGATGCCAAGAACAAGTGGAGCTGCCGCAGCCAGGACGGCAGATATTATTATGGCTTCCGCAGCCTGCGGTCCCTGCTGAAAAGCTATGTGGGCGGCCTTCTGTGCGAGAAAGCCGGCTGCTACAACGCAAAGAATGCCAGAGCAAAATACTGGTTCAGCCAGCATCCCCGGCGGGTGACCTGCCGTGTCACCATGCGCTGCACCGGCTTTTTCCCGCTTTGCTTCGCAAATGGAGGAATGGAGATATGAGCAGGAAGAAAGAAGCGAATGCCGCTCAGTCGACCCGGTAGATCATGGGGATCGACAGCATTAAGGACTATTGCATCGCTACCCGTATGGGTAATTTGGTCTTCTTCATCATCAAGCCCACCAACATCAGCGTCCTGTCCGATTCCAGCATCAGCGCAAGGATCTATGCCCTGCTGAATGTGGTCAAGGGGCAGGCAGAAATCGAAATGCTGGCCCTCAATTCAAAGGAATCCTTTGAGCAAAACAAGAACTTCTACCAGGAGCGTATGGGCAGCGAGGAGCTTCCTGCCATCCGCCGGCTTTTGGAGCAGGACAGCACATACCTGGATCGTATTCAGGTGCTGATGGCCTCCAGCCGGGAGTTCTATATCATCATTCGGCTTCGGAACGAAAAAGAAACGGATGTATTCCCATATCCTAACGGAAACGGTGGTAACGGAGACCCGATACCGCACCGAGACCCGAACAGGAACCACCACCTACACAGACCCCGATACGGGCGAGACCGTAACCGAGACCTACGAGTACGAAGTTGAGGTTCCTTACACCTACTATACAGAGACGGAACCATGGATATCCGATTAAAAAATCATCAAATGATAGGAAGAAGTGAAACAGTATGAGGGAAAGCCCGCCGAAAGTCATTACGATTCCCGCAAAGCCGGAGGCCGCAGCCCAGCAGACTGTCAAGCGGCAGCTCCGTGTGGCTGCATACTGCCGTGTCTCCACCGACGATGAGGAGCAGCTCACCAGCTATGAAGCCCAGCAGAACTACTACACCGACAAGATCATGACTAACCGTGACTGGACTATGGCCGGAATCTTTGCTGACGAGGGCATCACAGGTACCTCAGCCCGCAAACGCCCTGAATTTCTGAAAATGATCCGGATGTGCAAGCAAAAGAAGATTGACATCGTCCTGACCAAGTCCATCTCCCGCTTCGCCAGAAATACGGTGGACTGCCTGAATTATATCCGCGCCCTGCGGGAGCTGGGCATTGCGGTCATTTTCGAAAAGGAGAACATCAACACCCTGGAATCGGACAGCGAGATTCTCATCACCATGCTGGGCGCCTTCGCTCAGGCAGAGAGCGAGAGCATCAGCGCCAATGTCCGTTGGGGAAAACGCCAGGCCATGCGGGAAGGAAAAGTCATCATTCAGTACGACCGCCTCTATGCCTACGAAAAGGGCGAGGACGGAAATCCTAAAATCATCCCGGAGCAGGCCGAAGTGGTTCGATCCATCTACGACCAGTACCTGACCGGCGCCAGCCTTCGGATGATCAAGGAGCGGCTGGAAGCTGAACAGATCCCCAATGCGGCAGGCAGCGCGCAGTGGACGATCTCAGCCATCCGCAACATTCTAACCAACGAAAAATACTGTGGAGACGTTCTCCTGCAAAAGACCTATATCAGCGACTGTATCAGCCGGAAGGTCATCCGCAATACCGGGCAGCTCCCTATGTATCTGATTCAAAACCATCATGAAGGTATCGTGGAGCGTAAAACCTTCGACGCGGTACAGGCAGAGATGGCGCGGCGCAGCGCAGGAAAGAGCCCATCCAAAAAGAACGCGCCCACAGGCAAGACATCTTACGCCAGCAAATACGCCCTCTCTGAGCGCCTGGTCTGCGGTGAATGCGGGACGCTGTACCGCCGATGTACCTGGTCAAAGCGAGGTAAAAAGAGAGTTGTATGGCGCTGTGTCAGCCGGTTGGACTACGGGACGAAATACTGCCACAACTCCCCTACGCTGGATGAGGAGTCGCTTCAACGCTCGATCCTCGCCGCGATCAATTCCGTTATGAGTCAAAAGAGTGCGCTCATCCGGCAGATCACATCCGCCATGGAATTGGAGCTGGCCCCTGTACCCGGTGAGAGCATGAGCCTTGCGGCAATTGAACAGCGGCTGGACGAGCTGAACAGCCTGACGCGCGAGCTGGTGGCAGAAGCCGCACGAATTAAGGATGCCGAAGCATACACCACCCAGCCGCGAGAAATTATGAATGAGGCTGCCGAATTAAAAGAGAAGCGAGCCTACATAGAAGAACAGCGGCAAAATAACGCACAGGCAGTCCAGCGCATAGAGGATGCGGCAGCCGCTATGGAACAAGCATCCTGCCACATCTGTGAATGGGATGAAACCCTCATCCGGCAGTTAGTAGATACGGTCAAAGTCCTCTCCGCACAAAAAATCACGGTATACCTCCGGGGCGGCATTCAAGTCGACCAGGATATGATATAATGAGCGAAAGAAGGTGAATCCATCATGATCTATGCCACAGGCGATACCCATGGCAACTTCCAACGATTTGCTCCAGAACACTTCCCAGAGCAGGCTCAGATGACCAGGGATGATTTTATGATCATCTGCGGCGACTTCGGTGGTGTATGGGAAGGCGGCAAAAAGGATGCCCGCAGCCTGGACCGGCTGGAAAACCTGCCGTTCACCACGCTGTTTGTCAGCGGCAACCACGAAAACTTCGACCTGCTGGGGAAATACCCCGTAGAGGAATGGAACGGCGGGAAAATCCAACGCATTCGGCCCCATGTGATCCATCTGATGCGCAGGCAGGTCTTTGACCTGCAGGGATATTCCTTCTTCACCATGGGCGGCGCCAGGAGTCACGATATTGACGATGGTATTCTGAACCCCAATGCGCCGGATTTTGAAGAACAGTATTGGGCTCTCCGAAGAATGGGCGCCCGCTTCCGGGTCAACCATCGCTCCTGGTGGAAACAGGAGCTTCCCAGTAAGTCCGAGTATGAAGAAGCTCGGTGCAATCTGGAACGCATTCACTATGAGGTGGACTATGTGATCACACACTGCGCCCCAAACAGCATCGTGGACATATTGGGAAACGGTGGATACGTTCACGACCACCTGACCGGCTTCCTGGAGGAAGTCAAAGAACGGGCTAAGTTCCACTACTGGCTGTTCGGACATTACCACGACAACAAAATCATCGACGACCGCTTCGTCCTGCTCTGGGAGCAGATGGTACAAGTGGTGTGAACAGGCCAAAGAGAAACGCAGGAGGCGCCTCCTGTGCTTCTCTTTGGCCTGTTTTGAAATAAGGCAGGTTCTGCCGGAAAGGAGAAGCCATGAACATCCGCAAAAACATTGATTATTCCGCCATGTTTGCAGCCCTGGACGCCGCGCTGAACGCTGAGCTGCCCCAGATGAAACTCTGCTGCGAACTGGGCCGCATCGTCTGCTCCAGGCCGGAGAAAGGCGCGGCTGTGGCCGCAGCCGAACACCTGCACAGCCGTTTCCCCGATGCTTCCGGCTTCTCCCCGCGCAATCTGCGCCGGATGCGGGACTTCTACCGGACGTATGGCGGGAAGCCTGAATTGCTGAAGCTGGCCATGGAAATCGGCTGGACACAGAATGTAGTCATTCTGGAGGCAGAGCTGGACCTGGATGAACGGCGCTGGTATTTGTGTGCCGCCAGGCAGTTCCGCTGGTCGAAGGCAGACCTCCAGAGCAATATTGCGGCAGGGGCTCATCTGGAAGTCCATCTCGACGAATTGGAGGTTCCGTGCTATACTGAATGCAAAGAAAGCAAATTGGAGCATACAGAACATGATCAAGATACTTTTCCTCTGCCACGGCAACATTTGCAGAAGTCCGATAGCCGAGTTCATTATGAAGGACTTGGTGAAGAAAGCCGGTCTGGAACAAAGTATTCAGGTCGAATCAGCAGCCACCAGCACCGAGGAGATTGGCAATCCTGTATATCCGCCAGCCCGCCGCAAGCTGTTCGAGCATGGCGTCGATTGTTCCGGCAAGAGAGCCCGTCAGCTACTGAACAGCGACTACGAGAAATACAACCTCCTGATTGGCATGGATCATGCCAACCTGCGGAGTATGTACCGCATCTGCGGCGGCGATTTTGCCGACAAGATGCACCTGTTGATGAACTTCACCGACCGCCCCGGCGAGGTGGCCGATCCGTGGTACACCGGCGATTTCGATGCGACTTGGCGGGATGTGGAGGAAGGGTGTCAGGGACTTCTTCAAAAAATAATCAACAAGGAGGTGTAAGTGCGTGGACAAACTGGTTGTCAGGGGAACCGAAATCAGTGTACAGTGGAATTCCAGCCGGGATGACTTTATCAGCTTGACGGATATTGCCAAGCTCAAGGATAGTGACAATCCCCGATACATTATTCAAAACTGGCTTCGCAATCGGAATACGATTGAGTTTCTTGGTGTCTGGGAGTCCCTTTACAACCCGGAATTTAACCGTGTCGAATTCGATGCGTTTAGGAGTCAGGCCGGTCTGAACAGTTTTGTGCTGACTCCCCAAAAGTGGATAGAGGCAACCGGCGCTATCGGTATCGTCTCAAAAGCTGGTCGATACGGTGGCACTTATGCACACAAAGAGATCGCCTTTGAGTTTGCCTCCTGGATTTCTGTTGAATTCAAGCTGTATCTGGTCAAGGAATTTGAGCGGCTCAAGACCGAGGAGATGAAGCAACTCGGCTGGGACATCAAGCGAAACCTGGCTAAGATCAATTACCGCATCCATACGGACGCCATCAAGGAGAATCTGATTCCGCCGGAGCTTTCCGCAAAGCAGGTCTCCATGGTGTATGCCAGTGAAGCCGATGTTCTGAACATGGCCCTGTTCGGTATGACTGCAAAACAGTGGCGGGACAGCCATCCGGATCTGAAAGGAAATATCCGAGACTACGCCAATGTCTCGCAGCTGGTCTGCTTGTCCAATTTGGAAAATCTGAATGCGGTGTTCATCAACGAGGGGATGTCTCAGGCCGAGCGGCTGGCAAAGCTCAATGCCATCGCTATCAGCCAGATGGAGATTTTGACGCAGGATCACCGAATCGAAGCTCTGGAGGCTCACAGCGGAGAACTGTCTCCTGTGGAGTAAAAAATAATATACCGAAAGCTTGCGAATGGGCGAAGGCCGTGGCATCTATAGTGTTGCAATGTTCCAAAGAAAGCCTTGATTTCAAGGGCTTTCGGGTTTTTTGAGATATTGGCCTTTGCCCGATAGAACAATAGCCCGCCGCCGATCCAGCCTTCAAAGGAGATGGATGACCGCAGGCTATCGTTTAATTTATTGGGTTATAGCTTTAAACCCCAAGCCTGTAATGAATATTGTTTAACCACTTGCCCTTGTACTTAAAATCTTTGGATTGGCGATAAAGTATTGTTTATCTGTCAACAATTTGGTGAACGCCGTGAATGTTATAGTTTCCGTTATACTCTATGTTCCAATCGCGAATAACTGTGGCCATTAAGTAAAGATTATCATAGAGCCCTATTTTTGTGGCGAGAGAGACGATGACTGCGTACAGGGCAGAAAAAGCCAAGAATGTCATAATACAATCCGCCTTTCTACAGGGCGTACGCGTACTTTGCCGGATTCAACGATAAGCAAGAGAATAACTTCCGACATCATCTGTTATTAGGATGCTTGCCCGCTTTCGTCTGTTTCGAGACTATCCCAAAGTTTGTGTAAACCTCCTGCATGGTGTAGAATAGAAGCACCGTACAGGAGGTTTTAAATATGGCCAGAAAGAACCGCACCCCGGAAGAAAATGCCCGTCGAGAAAAAATCCGCGAGCTGCTGCAAATGGCAAACATCGGCAGCATGGACGATATCCAAAACCTGTTCAAGGAAACCATTGCCGAATTCATGGAGAATGGCCTAGAGGCAGAACTGGATGACGAGCTGGGCTACAGCAAGTACGACTACAAGAACAAGGATACAGACAACAGCCGCAATGGCCACAGCAGCAAAACGCTGCGCACCAGCTTCGGCGATGTGGATGTGTCAGTTCCTCGAGATCGCAAGGGGGAATTTGAACCCCAGGTGCTGAAAAAGAACCAGACCAGCATCAGTCAGGACATCGAGGAGAAAATCCTGTCCATGTACGCCAAGGGCATGACCACCAGCGATATTGAGGCGCATATTCAGGATATTTACGGCATATCTGTCTCAGACAGCACGGTCAGCCGGATCACGGACAAGATTCTGCCCATCGTCAAAGAGTGGCAGCAGCGGCCTCTGGAACCGATCTATGCTGTGGTATTTCTGGATGCCATCCACTACCATGTCCGCAGCGAAGGGCAGATTGTGAAGAAAGCAGTCTACATTGCGATTGGCGTCAGTCTGGATGGCCGGAAAGATGTCCTGGGCATGTGGGTTGGCGAAAACGAGAGCGCCAAGTTCTGGGCAACTGTACTGAACGGGCTGAAAAACCGAGGGATAGAAGATATTTTCATCGCCTGTACCGACAATTTGACAGGGTTTGACGCAGCGATCCATGCAGTTTTTCCTCAGACAGAGATCCAGAACTGCATCATCCACCAGCTGCGTAATTCCAGCAAGTACGTGTCTTACAAGGATCTGAAAGCCCTTATGGCCGATCTGAAGGCGGTTTATGCCGCTGTGGACGAGCAGGCAGCCATGGACGCTCTGGACGCCTTTGGGGAGCGCTGGGACAAGAAATACCCGAAAATCACCCAGTCCTGGCGATCCAACTGGGCCAATCTCAGCACCTATTTCAAGTATCCCCAGGAGGTACGGCGCCTGATCTATACCACCAACGCCATTGAAGGATTTAACCGCCAGCTGCGCAAGGTGACAAAAGCCAAATCCGTGTTTCCGACTGATGACAGCCTGCTGAAAATGCTGTATTTGGCCATGATGGACATTACCAAAAAATGGACTGGACGCCGTCAAGACTGGAGCCTGATCCATGCCCAGATGGCGATCTATTTTGCCGATCGCATGCCGGAGTAACACCGCCGGGGGCGGACGTCAAGGGTAAAATGAACGGCTTCGCCGCCCTTGACATCCACCCCCACCGGCGTTATGTTGTTGGCAAGGCGGCAACCGGACAAGCCTGCTGCCGCAACAAATAAACTTTGCTCTATTCGCACCCTAAATGGAGTTTACACAGAATTTGGGATGGACCCCTTACGTCCCTTCGACGCCCGGCTCATTTTAAATAATATCATCCATAGTTCTGCCGCAACCGACCATAGAAAGTGTAAGTATGATTGCCGTAGTTTTTTATTATGAGTTTCTATCTTGATATGGCGTATTTTTAACACCTCTGGTATTTAATCTGTTCACCATATAATCAAGTGTTCTTTTCCATATCCTTTTAAACCACGCAGTATGTCCAAACCATTTTACGAGAGTGGGACTAATAGTGTAATAGACCCGAATAAACGTGCGTCCATACCAAGTGGTTGCCAGCGTCCGGTCTCGAAAACGGCGAAGTGTCCAAACTTCAGGACAATCATAAGATCCGTACACAGCAGTGGCGATATAACATCCGTCGGGAATTTCTTTCTTACATTTAGCAACAATTTCCGGCAAATGAGAACGCACTTCACTCCAGCATTTTGACATAATAAAAGAATTTTCAGTATCTTCATCAGCCGCAATTATTGTCCTTCCAGCAGCAAAATAGGCACCATACAGCATCTGGAGATCTTTTTTTTCATAAGGATAGACTTTTCTTTCCTTTCCCAACTTACCGATAATGTTCAGACTTCTGTAAAATATGTCCCTCCTTCTCTCTAGAGCATCAATGGAAGAAGAGGGGTTCAATAATCTAAAGTTCTCTCTCAGATTTTGGGCATCCTCAATTCCAAGCAGAAGTCTGCATCGAATTATATCATGAGTCGGGAGTTTCATGAGGAACGTTTTCATTTCCTCAATCTGAGTTTTCGAAAGAAAATGTATGTAAGACCATATGAAATGGATTTGCCCGCTGTCCGCCTGCTCCATTAATTCTTTTTCGAGATTTATATATTCGTCTTCCAATGATGAGCAGAGTTTAATGGCAGACCATGCATAATCCAATTCTGTAAAAATCGACCTCAAATCCCATGTATGTGTATGTTCAATCGCTTTTATATATGCAGTAAAATGGCCCCACCAACCTCTGATGTCGCCTGGATACTCTTTAGAAATTGTATCATAGAGTTTTTTCGCATCGCCAAACTTTCCGAGAGAAATAAATGTTTCTGCGTTCTTCAACAGTCTTTCCAGTTCTACATTTCCTGTGGCAATTTCGACAGAGTCTTTTGCTCTCTGGACTTTTTCCTGAAGCCGTTCTTTTGGATACCGCATTCCACAGTTTTCGCAAACCGCAAATTCACCGCTTGCATCCATCGATAATATTCCGCCGCAAATATCGCAAACCAAAGCTTTCAGTCTCCTTTTTCCTCAGTACTTGTTTTAGAATTTAACATCTTTATTTCTCTCATCCAGGTGAGAATTTATACATTATAATATCATAAAGCACTAAAGCTGTCTATTCTAATTTGGGTCAGGTAGAATAAGTTTCGCAAAAACAAAAAGGGACATGGTTTGCAGATCTCTGGTAAAATGAAGTCGCAACACACCATTCTGAAAGGAGACAGCAAACCATGTCCGAGAAGATTGTATAGCTAAACGAGGAAGTAATCAAGGGGTGGCTCAAGGAACTTCTGCGCGGAAGCGTAGAGGAAACCCTCAACGAACTGCTGGAGGCCGAGACTCAAAACCCGATCCAGACAACCCGGTATATGCGCAATGAGCAGCGCTAGGGCTGCCGCAGCGGACACCACAGCCGCAGCCTCACCACCACTTCCAGGGACGTCACCCTCAAGGTGCCAAATCTAGAGGATTGGCGGAACCGCCCCTACAAGGCGGACTCGATTCGTGTGTCTAGGTGGATGGGATCTACCTGCGCCGCAACTTGGGCGGAGAGTTTGAAAATGTGGCTATTCTGGTGACGATTGCAGTCAGTGATAGCGGATACCGTGAGGCTTTGGACACCGCTGAGGGCATGAAGTAGGACAAGACCAACTGGGTCAGCTTCTTCCAATGGCTCCGCAGCCGTGGTCTGGATGGTGTAAAACTCATTGTTGGCGACAGGCGTCTTGGCATGTTGGAGACTGTGGAAGACGTGTTTCCTGAGGTCAAGTACCAGCGGTGTACCGTCCATTATGTGATAGAACGGCTGAACGAGGAGGTCTGCCGCAGCATACGTGTGGTTGGCAGCTTTCCGAACGGCAACTCTCGGCCTGTACCTGCCCAGGCACACAGCGGGGCGACAAGAAGAATAGGATGCTTGCCCGCTTTCGTCTGTTTCCTTGCTTTTAGGGACTTTCTCAAAATGTGTATTTCCAAAAATAAGACCACCGTTACTGAAACTGCCTTCGTTACCTACAGAGATTCTCATGGTCGTGGCGCCTGTGATATCAATTTCTAAGGAAATTGGCTGACTTTCTTCTGTGATTCCATCAGTATAATAAACAAGCTTCTCATCCAGATAAACTGAGAACCACATATTCTTTCCTATACTTGCTGAGTCTACAACGAATGCTGTACCTGTAAACTTTGTAAAGTTCTGATTCAAAGCGACTAGAATGTACCCATCTGTTGAACCCTCAATTCGGACGCCGTCATCGTAGATATTTCCCCAACGATCTTTTACGACCTCGTTGTATATTTCAATCTCATCGGACGAAACGATGGTTATATTTTCTAGAGTTATGGGCATTTCTTCCAGGATATCTTCATATGCTTCGTTGATTTCCTGACTAGACGTGTACACAGTTTGGGCTTCTTGAAGTATACCGATTGCACCATCCCAATCCCCGCCATCAGCTGCCGCATAAGCTTCGTGCACAATAGTTTGAATTTTAAGATCGTCCAAACCATTTAGTTGTTCTGTTAAGACCTCATCTTCTGGCAGATAGTCCAAAGCGATTGTAAGCGCAGATTCTGCAGCGGAAAAGTCCCCAGAAGCAGAGTATTCTTCGACCTGAGCCAGCACTTCATTTCTATATTGATCTACTGCTTCGGAAAGGCCCTGCTGTGCTTCCTCTGATTCTGCATCAAGATTTAATGCACGCTGATAACACTGGATTGCATTTAAGTAATCTCCACTCTGACTGGCCGTGTGCCCGTCTGCGATATTGACAGCAACGCTATTTTTTTCAGACATTTCTTGAAGAAGTGAACTCTGTAGGGAAGATAGCTCCTGGCTGAGAATTGCAAAGCTCGTTAAAGCATCTAACTGTTCGACAGCCTCTCCATAAGGGATCTCTCCGTTTTCATAACGGCTTACAACATCTTCAGCGTATTGAACCAATGCTTCGAGTGTAGAATCTTCTAATGGTTCCCCCGAGCATTTCGCTGTGTAAAGTACATATGCGTTTGCAATATCCCCTGATGATATGGCCCGATTGATTTGGGCTGAGGGCTGTACGTAAACACTTACGATGACAATAATTGCGATGATTACAAGTAGAGCTGCAGCGGTCAGAATAATCATTTTCCGCTTCTTCAGAAGACTGCCTTGCTTTGGTATGCCTTCCGACAATGGATATGACACAGGTTCTTTTTGAATGGTCGCGCCACATTTTCCGCAAAACTTATTATCTGCGTCTAATTGGCTCCCACATTTTGGACAAATCATATGCGTTCCTCCCCAACATGCTTTTATATGTGAGCTCCTCATACAAAAAGTTTTTTATATTTTATAACACAATACGAGTTTTGTCAACTCTTATCGCGTCTAATCGGACATAGAAGAATAAATTCCTTTAAAATTGTAGGGGGTGATCTTGTGAGCTTCGGTGAAAAATTGCGTATTCTGCTGGAAGAACACACGATGACACAAAAACAATTGGCAAAGGAATTGAATATCGCACCGTCAACAGTGGGAAGTTATATACAAAACACGAGAGAACCAGATTTCGACACATTAAAATCGATCGCTGGTTTTTTTCAGGTTTCCACTGATTATTTACTGGACAACCCGACAAAGCAGTGGAACGGGGCGCGGGAAGAAGAGCTGATTCGGATCTTTCGCGCCATGACTGGGGAACAACAGGAAATTTGCTTGGAACAGTGCCGGGTATTTGTGCGCTTAAACGCGCAAAAGAAAAAACGTCAGTAAAAAGAACTGGCGTTTGTAGCTGGCTTATGGGTGTTCTGTATAACATCAGTATCCCGGCGATGGTGGCGGTTTCAATGTTGACCCAGCTGACCGCCCTACTATTGTATTATTACCTGTCCACTAAATCCGCAAAAGGGAATTAACACATAGTAAAATGCAATGATAAGTGAACCCCCTAGACACAAAGTGACTCCCCTAACGCAAAAGGGGATTCACTTGTATCATAATTAGGGTCATTTGCCAATTAGACCTCGACGCATAAGTTGCGTTGGAGGCTCTTTTTCATATTGTTTGTATGTTTCCATCGTTTTCTATTGTAAAGGGAAACCTACGCCGATAATGCGTAATTAGTTTGGGTGTTGCGATCGGAGTCTTCCATGCGGATGAATCCAATTTGCCCATCGTTCAGACGCCATACAGTGTGTTCCCTGTTGACGAGTTTTCTTTTGGAGGCACGTTATGAATCAACAAAATTTTGATGCAATCAAGATCGCTTTCTTTGACATTGATGGCACTTTGGTTGATATGAATAAAAAAGTGATAACCCCCAGAATGTTGGACACATTGATTCAACTGAAGCAAAAAGGCCTGCGGATTTGTATTGCAACGGGGAGAGCACCGATGACAATCCCCCACTTTCCAGGTGTGGACTTCGACGCATATCTGGCATTTAACGCCTCCTATTGTTATACAAAGGATACCGATATTTTCCGCAATCCGATCCCCACTTCTGATGTGCAGACAATTATCGAAAATGCAACGCGCATCCACCGGCCGGTTTCGCTTGCCAGCGCGACCAGATTGGGAGCAAACGGCAAGGACCAGGATTTGGTGGAGTATTATGCTTTTTCCAAACAAGAGGTAGAAATCGCAGAGGATTTCGAAGCTCTAGCGAAAGAAGAGATTTACCAAATTATGATGGGATGCTATGAAAACGAGTATGCCAGCGTTTTAAACGGTGTGAAGGGTGCGAAGATCACAGCCTGGTGGTCCCGCGCTGTGGACATCATCCCTGCAAACGGTGGAAAAGGGATGGGTATTGAAAAAGTGCTCGCCTACTACCATTTAACAAAGGAGCAAGCGATTGCATTTGGGGACGGTACCAACGATATTGAAATGCTGCAAGCGGTTGGCATCGGGGTCGCAATGGGAAATGCGACAGACGATGTGAAGGCTGCCGCAGACGATTTGTGCGGCAATGTAGCGGACGATGGAATTTACTACTATTGCAAGAACCATCACATCTTATAACCGTCTTCCCTTGCGTTTTTCAATCGATAACCCACGCCATCCTTATAATAGGAGCTATGAAAAAGACCGTTCTCTTGGAACATCTCCAAGGGACGGTCTTCCTTTTGCCCTCATACGGTATAAGAACTCCGGCTGTTTTTGATCTCTTTTGACGACCGCACAATCATAGAAACAGCCATACCCAAGATCACCACGCAGATAAATCCACTAGTAGCTGCAACCATCTGTTGCTGGAAGGCAGCATCTTTAGGGCTGCCGAACCGTGCCAACATGGCGGTCTCCAAAGATAGAATCGATACAAGGGCTGCCGCTAGGTTGATTGCCTTTGCCGCAGCCAAAATGGGACTATGATGCTTTCGGTACTTTATAAAGTTCTTAGTGGCAATGATAATGGAATAGAACGCATAGGCCGCCATAAGATAGATCAACGTCCCTGGATATTCGTAACGGCGGTTCTGCTGAACGATCAAAAGGACGATCACGGCGAGCGCTTGATTCATCAGCAGCAATATGATCCCGCAGAAACGATACCGGCGAAGCGCAGACCTTCTATTTTTCTCAATGCTCTGGGGGCTTTCGCGCCACAGCAATAGGAAACGCATCAGCGCCAATAACCCATAGTAAACTGCGATAGAAACCAGCCAAAGAGAGCGGTAGTGAACGCCGGAAATAAATTTGATAACAGCATAAAGGATATTGATTGCCAATGATAGATAGAGGGAAATGTGTACACGAAACGGGACATCTGTGATATAACGGTTGACCCAGACATTCTGGCGGGCAAAACCGGCACCCTTCCGAAAGAGCAGGAACCCATTCGTACATACAACCGTTAACGAGTAGGCCGAAACAAGATAGGCTATATATGCAACTGGGCTGGCATGCTGCGTATCGGATGAGAAAGTATATGCCAGCAGAAAGGCCGACAGAAGGACACTTAAAAGGACAACGGCCTTTCCTGGGAATAGGAGTTTATGAAGGGCTTTTTTTAACGGTTCCATTGGTTTCCTCCAGCTCTTCTCTTAAAAGACATTGCCTCTCTCCTCTTTTTCTTCGATGGTGATATCGCTTTTGATATCTCTATTTTCTAAGCCAAATCCTTCCATTCCGGGAGGGACGGATTTGCCATTTCAAGTCATCTATCGGTTGTGCTACCGTTTTATGAGAAAAGACGCATGAATGTCTTTTCATCAGCGCAAGTAGAACGTCCCTCTAATTTTTATTATACTACCAAAGAGATGTTAAAGTTTTGTTTACATCTAAAATTTTATGCGCAAAGGTTACCTTTGCAATCCATCCAACGATCGGTTCAGAACGCCTATTTCTAATCTCCTTACCTATTTATGGATGGCCCACAATCTCCGCAATAATGATGAAAATATTTTCCGCTGGTTCTGTTATGATGTGTCATAGAAAGGAGGAGATATAACTGGAAAACAAAACTATCTGTGTCAATGCCGTTATCGACTATGTCGAAAGTCATCTTGATGGCAAAATCGAATTGGAAATGATTGCAGGGGCTATTCACTATTCAAAGTATCATTTGCACCGCCTTTTTGCGGAAACAGTAGGAATGACCGTGCATGATTATGTGCAACGCCGTCAACTGACCGAGGCGGCAAAATTATTGATCTTCTCTGATAAACCAATCCTTGAGATTGCCTTTCAATGCGGATATGAGAGTCAGCAGTCGTTCTCGGCAGCCTTTAAATCCATGTATAAATTGCCTCCTGCGGCGTACCGGAACAATCAAAACTTTTATCCTTTGCAGTTGCGATTTCCTTTGTGCAGAAATATATCCATCCTAGAACCCGCAAAGCAAAACATCCGCCTAGCTGAACTTGCGGACATCCCTGCTTGGATGGACTTAATGCGGCTCTCTATCGATGGATATCCAATGATGGATGAAACCGTTTATTTAAAAAAGCTCAAGGGAAGTATACTCGAAAAACGCGCGCTTGTGCTAAAAGATGGAAACATTCTGATCGCTGCAATGGCGTTTACTTATGCCCCGGGCAGCATTGAATTCTTTGGTATACACCCTCAGTATCACAGTTGCGGTATCCAAAAGCTATTTTTAAACACTTTATTAGAAACCTATCTGCCCCGGCAAGAAATTAGTACAACAACCTTTCGTGTAAATGATAAAGCCGATTTAGGCCATCGCAAGAGATTGATACAACTTGGCTTTGTAGAAAAAGAACGGCTGACTGAGTTCGGATATCCGACACAGCGCTTTGTCTTTACTCCCCCTAAAAAGGAAGAGGGACACATCCATGAAAAATAGGCAACGCATCAGCTGGAAAAAACGCGCCATCCTCTTCCTAATCAGCCAATGCATCACACTTTTTGGCTCAACGCTTGTCCAGATGGCGCTCGTATGGTATGCAACCATGCAAACATCCAGTGGTGCATGGGTGGCATCCTTTACCATTTGCTCTTATTTGCCGCAATTTTTTATTTCATTTTTGGGTGGCATATGGGCAGACCGGTATAATCGAAAAATACTAATTGCCAGCGCAGATTCTTTGATTGCTTTTGTTACCCTTTTGATGATATTTGCAATTCCACTCATTTCATCCAATACGGCTCTATTGTCCAGCCTGCTTGTTATGTCGGCCATTCGTTCTCTCGGTGCAGGAATTCAAACCCCGGCAGTGCAAGCTGTGATCCCGCAACTCGTCCCAAAAGGCCAACTCATGCGGTATAACGGTATCTATGCAACCATGCAGTCCATTGTCAATTTTGCTGCGCCAGCTGCTGCGGGGGCTGTCTTTTCCATCAGCACACTACCTGCGACTCTGATGATTGATGTTGTAACAGCACTCCTTGGAACAGGCCTTTTGTCTTTCCTTGTTCTCCCGAAGCAAAACCCTATTGCTCAAAAGGATTCCCTTTGTTCCGACATAAAAACCAGCGTAAAATATGTTTTCGCAGATAAACCGATCGGAGTACTGTTGATTGTATATGGACTGTTCACGTTCTTTTGTGTCCCAGCTGGTTATCTCGCAGGGCTTCTCGTCCGGCGCACTTTTGGAGATACTTATTGGTGTCTCACCGCAGTGGAATTGGCCGGCTTTGCAGGCATGATGGCCGGGGGGTTATAATGAGCATATGGGGCGGCTATCAGCGCGGAGAAACGACTTTGGTGATGGGCCTTTTGCTTTTTGGATTCTTTGCAGCCAGCATGGGCTTTGCAAAAAACTTTATCCTCTATTTGTGCTTCATGCTTTTTTACGGAGTGGCGCTGACAATCGTACAAACAGCTATTACCACCATGTTACAGGAAAAAGCTATCCCTTCCATGCAAGGGCGTGTTTTTGGATTATTCAGTACAATGTACGCTGGATTCTTGCCGGTTGGTATGGCAATCTTCGGCCCATTGGCCGATATGGTCCCACTGCAATGGATTATCATTGGAACTGGAATCGCGCTTATCCTCCTTGGCGGTATCGTCACCCAAGCCCGGCAGCTCAGGACGGTTCAAAAATAGCTACTCCTACACAAACTGTAATTGCTCCGCAGCGGTTTGAGATCCGATCTCAAACCGCTGTTATTTTTCATAGGACTATACTTTGCATTCAAAAGTTCCCTTTAAAAGGATGGAACACCTTTGCAGGATCATTGCCCTGGCAGATCTCGTTCCACATCAGGTTCCTTTCCATACTAATTTGGGGATTCATTTTTTCTTTGTACAACTCGGAAGCGATTTTGAGCTTGTGCAATCCGTTCGTTGATTCTTACCGCTTGTACGCCGTGTTTCGCCTGCTGTGCTGCCGTGCAATCCGGGGCTCCGCTCTTGGTTTTTGCTTCCACTTTTGCCGTTTGGAGTACGCGCTGGCCCTCATTTTGTTGAACCTTAGCGCATTCTCTCCTATCCTGAAATACACTCTTTAGAAAATTGGCCATGGTTTTCCCTCCTTTATGTCACAACCGTCTGCTTTTAAAACATCCTCGGGCCCGTGGCTTTATGCTCTTTTGCGAATGCCTGCATTGTATCATCCAAATATTTTGAAAATGCTGAAGATTTGTTTACGAAACGTAAAAATATAGCTGTATCTACCTTCGTTGAGTCCGTAGGACACAAGGAAACGGGTTTACTGCCAACCGGAAAGGGAATTCCGGCTGTAGTAAACCCGTTATGTTCCCATATTATCATCATTCCGTTTGGATAGGGCCAGCCGCGTGCCTGCCAGAAAGAGACTGTAGGTCGCCCTCAAAATAGCTCGCCCTTTCGGCAGCTGGTTACGCCTTTGGGAAAACTACTGTAGCGCGGACCCCATCCGGGACGTTTTCCATCCGATACGCCGCCCTGTGCCGGTCTAAAACCATCTTGACAATGTACAAACCCAGGCCGCTGCCACCGGTTCCGCGGCTACGGGAGGCCTCTACACGGTAAAATGCTTCAAAGAGATGCGGGAGATCCTCTATCGGGATTTGGACTCCGCTGTTAGAGATGGTGAGAATTATTTTTTCCTCTTGCTCAAAGAGGCAAACCTGTACTGTCTCCCCCTCTGGCGAATAAAGTAACGCATTAGACAGCAGATTCCCTACGGCGCGCTGCAACAGCACACGATCGCCTTCGACAATCAAATTTGACACAGCCTCGACATATAACGCCTGTCCCCGTAGCATGGCCAGCTCTTCCATTTGCTGCACCTGCTGTTCCACCAAACGAGTGAGATCCAAGGATTCGCGCTTTAACGGCACGTCTGCACGCTCCATGCGTGAAACCATCAGAATTTCCTGTACCAGCGCTTCCATCCGGCTAGCGACCGCAAGGGAACGCGCGAGATATTTTTCTCGATCCTTGTAGATATCCACCCCGGCAAGCATCCCTGAAAGCTGTCCCTTCAATACGGTAATTGGCGTCTTTAGCTCGTGAGAGGCGGCGGAGAAAAAGGTTGTCCGCTGCTTCTCCAGCTCCCGTTCGCGGTCGATGTCCTGGCGCAGCGCACAGTTGGCCTCTCGCAAATCGTTCAGAGAGGTG
The DNA here is from genome assembly GCF_015554745.1 of Anaeromassilibacillus sp. 1001302B_160321_C8. Classification (NCBI taxonomy): domain Bacteria; kingdom Bacillati; phylum Bacillota; class Clostridia; order Eubacteriales; family Acutalibacteraceae; genus Anaeromassilibacillus; species Anaeromassilibacillus sp. 1001302B_160321_C8. Next base: position 120,539 of record NZ_JADNJD010000003.1, read on the forward strand.
GAAAGGCGCTCAGAGAGTTCATTGAGGTTTCGGCCCAATACGCCGATTTCGTCACCGCGCTTTTCCTGACATTTATAGCTGAAATCCAAATTTGCCATCCGTTGCGAAATACCGCTGAGCTGCACGATTGGACGGGTGATATAACGGGAATAGATAATCGCCCCTAATAGGGAGATCACCAGGACGACAATCAATAAAAAAGGTAGCACCTGGCCCAATGCTTCGACTGTCTGGTTGGTAGCGGTGACACTGCTGAGCACTGTCATCGTATAGGGCATGTCGCTTCCCTGAAACGAAAAGGAATATTGGGCTGCGTCGCTCGTCACGGTCACCAGCTCGTCGGAGACTTGGAATGTGTCCTCCGAAGGGCTTCCAGCCTCTGTCCGCACAGCGTCTGTCTTGCTCTCTTTCACAGGCGCGCTTTCCGAACCGTCCTGGAAAACCACGACGTTGTCCTCCTCTTCCAAGCAATCGCTAGCAGTTGCAATCGCAATCGAGTTTGGTAGCTCAACCGGATTTCCCTCTGCATCGCTTACCAAGATACTCACGCCAGTGTCAAGGATAAAACGGTCTACTAAAGGGCCGCACTCAGCCAGCGTGGTTTTTTCCAACGCTTGCGTCAGCGCCGTCGCCTTTTCTGCCAGGTCGCTGTTCACAATGGTGCTGTAGGAAATCGGCGTCGCCCAAGCAACAAATCCATAGGTCAATGCGCAAGCCGCCGCCAAAATCGAAAAGGTGATTAGGAAGATGCGGAGCGTCAAGCTGCCGCCAACCCGCTTAATGCACTTTTTCCACACGATACCCCACCCCCCGGACCGTCTCAATGTAATCTCCTTTGAGCTTCTTACGCAAGTTTTTGATGTGGCTGTCTACGATGCGTTCATCACCCAAAAAATCGTAATTCCAGAGTTTTCCCAACAAGACAGACCGCGTCAGGACACGCCCCTGATTTTGCAGAAGCTCCCGCAGTAATTCAAATTCCCGGCTGGTCAGGTCGACCGGTTGGCCACCCTCCGTCACCCGGTAGGCATCCAGGTCAAGAATCAGATCCTGATAAAGCAACAGGCTATTTTCCACTTCGCCATTTCCCGCGCGGCGAAGTACAGCGGCAATTTTCCGCAACAGGACCGGCATAGAAAATGGCTTTGTCACATAATCATCGACATCCAGATCAAAGCCCTTGAGCTGGTTTTCCTCCGCATCCAGGGCGGTGAGCATGATGACGGGCACGCTGGATTCCCGGCGGATCAACTCGCAGACGCCGTACCCGTCCACCTTGGGAAGCATGATATCCAAGAGGATTAGGTTCCAAACACCGCTGTGAAAACGATCCAGAGCGGCAAGCCCATCTCCTGCCGTACCGGTTTCATATCCTGCATCGCGCAGGTACGCGCAGAGCATCTCCTGGATATCCGGATCGTCCTCCACCACGAGAATTCGTTTCATTTTCATCAACTCCTGTTTGGAAGTATAACATGGAAATTTGAAATTTGTATGGATTTTTTACCGATCCCAGATTTTCCCTCGTAAAGGCCATAAAAACCGATTGGCCGGCAGGCCGCCCAGGGAATTATAAAAGGTCTCCTTTGCGCTGGACATAAAATGCCCCCGGATGAAGCTTTTGGCTTACATCCGGGGGCAATCGCCATTGTCTCTTTACAGCACCGGGTGCTTGAAAGACAGACGGGCTTTATTCATACCGCAGGGCATCAATTGGATCGAGTTTTGCCGCTTTATTCGCCGGGTAATAACCAAAGAACACACCGATCAACATGGAGAACCCAACCGCAATCACAATGGAGACGATAGAAGGCACTGCAGGCATTCCCAACAGGACACCGCCCGCATAGCCGAGCAAGGCGCCCAACAGGATTCCCAACGCACCGCCGATGACACAGATGATCATGGATTCCACGATGAACTGCGTCCGTATCGCACTATCTGGCGCGCCAAGCGCTTTGCGGATGCCGATTTCACGGGTACGTTCTGTTACAGACACCAACATGATGTTCATCACGCCAATGCCGCCGACTAGAAGCGAAATGCCAGCAATGACAGCAATCGCAGTGGAGATCGTGCCTAACATGTCGTTGACCTGTTTGACCATAGATTCCAGACTCTGCGCCTCGCAGTGCATCGTTTCATTTTTTACATAGAAGCGGTCGTTGAAAAATCCCGCAGATTCTTCCGCAAACGCCTGATAGTCCAGGCCCGGCTGGACAGCAATGTAAAAGTAATAGTATCCGTCGGGGGTATAATCCAACACACGGTAGGCCGTCGAAATTGGGATATAGATGGTGCTGCTCATCCCCGCCGAACCCATCAAGAAACTGTTCGCCTGATCCTCATAGACTCCAACGATCGTGAAGGTCTGACGTCCACCACTGTCCATCTGGATCTTGATCTCCTGCCCTAGGATCTCTTGATTGCCAGGAAAGAGCGTGTCTGCCAAAGATTTCGCGATCACAGCTACATATTTTCCGCGTTGCGTGTCGGATTCGTTGATGAAGCGGCCGCGAAGCATATCCACCTGTGTCCCGGTCGCACCCGTCGCAAACCCTTCGTTAACTCCTTCCAAGCTCACCTTGTTGTCCTCATGGAATTTGGTGATCACGCCGCTTCCGGCACTCTCCATCAAGCCAATGCCGACAATTTCATTTCTATATTTGTTCTGGTACTGCTCGATCATCTCGTCCGTGATGAGGTCGTCTTCCGTATAAGTATAGGAACTGGTGTAGTCGCGAGGAGTAACCTGGATTGCAACGTTGTTTACGCCCATGCTTTCCATAGAGGAACTGACCACACCGGTCATAGCATCGCCTACGGACGTAATCGCGATCACCGAACCAATACCGATGATAATGCCCAGCATGGTGAGCAAGGCGCGCATCTTATTGGAGATCAAGCCCGCGACAGCGAGGGAAATATTTTCAAACAGATTCATGCTGCACCTCCTGCTTTCCGGTGCGCTTGTCGCGTTCCTGAACGATCCGGCCGTCGTGGATGGTGATAATCCGCTCTGTTTCCTCCGCAAGTTCGTTGTTATGGGTGATCAAGATGATGGTCTTCCCTTGCTTCTTATGCAGTTCATGAAAAATGTCCATCACCAGGCGGCCGGTATTGCTGTCCAGAGCGCCGGTTGGTTCGTCAGCGAGGATGATCGCCGGGTCGTTGGCCATAGCGCGCGCAATCGCCACACGCTGCTTCTGGCCGCCAGAGAGTTCGTTGGGCATATGCTTGGCACGCTCCGACATTTCCACCATCGCCAAAAGTTCTTTCGCACGTTTGCTCCGTTCTCGTTTCGGAATCCCCGCGTACAACATCGGCAGTTCTACATTGCCTTGGGCGGTAGAACGCGGAATAAGGTTGAATGTTTGGAATACGAAACCGATCTTGCGGTTGCGTATCTGGGAAAGCTTCCGACTGTTCATCTCCGTCATGGGGACGCCGTCGAGCGTATATTCACCGGAAGTCTGGTGATCCAAAGCGCCGATGATATTCATCAGTGTGGATTTGCCAGAACCAGACGCACCTACAATGGAAACAAATTCCCCCTCGTGGATTTCCAGGCTGATTCCGTGCAGGACCTCCAGTTCGTTGGGCGTCCCGATGTAGTAGGTTTTTACAATATCGTGCATTTCGATAACTGTCTTACTCATCCGCCACAACTTCCTCTCCAGCCGTACTACCCGCCGCATCCTGCGGCAGTACGCCAGCTCCTGGCATGGTGGATACCGGCATTCCCGGCTGAATCTGCTTGCCGTCCGAAATAATTTGCATCCCTTCAACGAGGCCTGTGCCGGAAATTTCCACCTCATAGTCGGTCTCTAACCCCAGTGTGACTGGAACTGCTTCCGCAACCATACTTCCATCCTCCTGCGCTTTGACCGTATACACAACCGAGCTGCCATCCGCCGCTGTAGAAATAGCATCATATGGAACTGCGAAAACATTGTCCTTCTGCTCAGTGATAATATCGGCGCGGGCTGTCATACCAATGCGCAGGTTCGTTTCTTTGGAGGATACAACCACTGTGGCATCGAACTCCACATCTTTGGTATTTGCTGTGTTGGCGGCCTCCGCTGTTTCCGGTGTACGGACCGCTGAAGGGGAAATCTTCTCCAAATAGCCATCATATTCTTCATCCCCGGTGGCATCTGCCTTGATGATGGCCGCCATATTCGGCTTGAGGGAATTGACATCATACTCTTTGATCTTTACATCGACCTGAAGCGCGTCGGTATTTTCAATCTGGAACAGGACACCGTTCGGGGCCGCCCCCTCTGTCGCATAAACTGCAGTAATGGTACCGGAGGCCGGCGCAGTCACTGTACACTTGCTCAAACGATCCTGCATATTTTTGAGCTCCTCGCGCTGTGCGCGGTCATCAGCAGAAAGCTTGCTGGTCTCGATCGCTTGGAGATCGTCCTCTAAGCCGTGCGTCACAGCGGCCTGGGTAGCCTTCTGCGCTTTTAAGGCGTTGTTATAGGCATCCTTTGCAGCTGTGAACTCTGTTTCATATGTACCAAGCTGGTCATTCACCGCTTTTTTTGCGGCATCCAAACTCTGCTTCGCTGTATCGTATGCCTGCTGTGCATCGGTGACGTTCCGACGCAGCTGTTCGATGCTAAGTGTCTGCGTGCCGCTCATATAAAGCGCATCCGCCTCATCTTCAGCCTCCGCCAAGGATTGCTTTAATTCAAGCACATCGGCTTTGAGCTCCTCCACATCATCGTCGTCGTTTTTGACAGCGCGTTCATATTTCTTCAAGGCTTCTCGATAGTCCCTCTCCAAGTCAGTATAGTAGCTGCCAAGTTCATTGCGGCGGTCTTTCAAAGCTTTTTCTGCTCGGCCGAGTTCTGTCGAAGCGGTGTCATAAGCAGATTGCGCAGAAATCAACTCCGTATTGAGATTGCTGTCTAACTTGGCCTTGGCGTCATCTAGATCTTTCTGCGCATTGTCCATTCTGCGCTTGGCATCGTCTACATTCTGCTGAGCGGTGTTCAAATCGGTGTTTAGCCCCGCATTTAAGGTTTCCATCGCATCGTCGTATCGTTTTTGGTTTGTTTCAATCTGCTGTTGGTTGTTTGCACTGGCTGTTGAGATGGAAATCTGCTGCTGCTTAATTTGCTGCTGCAGGTCCTCAGAATCCAACACGCACAAGACATCCCCTTCGTTGACATGGTCCCCCACCTCGACTAAGATCTCCTTCACCGGATAAGTCAAGTTGGTATAAACGTTTACAGAGTCCGTGCTTTCAACATTGCCATTGGTGCTGATTGTGCTGCGCAGCGTTGTCTTTTGCAGCGGTGAGAGCTCCACTGGAAATGCAGCTGTGCCCGTATCACGCGGACGGAAGACCATAACGCCCACAGCCACAGCAGCCAAAACGCCAATGATGATCAAAACCTTTTTCTTTCTTTTCACGCTATTCAGCCTCCATCACATGTTCCATGCGCCATAGGTTCACCAACCAGTAAATCTCACAGCGCCAAAATATGCTGTAAAAGCGGGCTGTTTATTCCTAGAAAAAGTAAGCCTTTTGGAAAATCCCGCTGATACAGTTATATTGTACCAATAAATTAATACAATGGTACACTCGGTTTTTCAAAAAGTCAATACATCTATCATATAATTAAGATTTATTTAAGTTTCTTCACCTTTTCGTAAAATATATAAGCCGTTTATTAGATATAATACCTAAAACCTTTTGGAAAATCAACGGGAATCCTTCCATTTATTTTCCATTAGGCAAAAAGAAAATTGTTACAATTTCAATGCCGGCCGATAACGAAACGATTGAACACTCCCATAAAACCTCTTAAATTAGTACCGATATGAAAAATCCCCTCTCAAAAAGAGCGGGGATTTTTTAGGTCGCAGGTTTAACAGCAATTTAAAGGGTCGCTACTATATCCTGCAATCGCTTTTTTACTTGTTCTAAATCGGAACTGCACAATAGTGGAAGAATCCCTACCAACTTTTCCGGTGCAAAATCCCACCATTTTACTTGTAAAAGCAAATCGATGAGATCCTCGGAAAACCGTTTCTTGAGGAATTTTGCTGGATTTCCACCGACTACATGATAAGCTCCAACGTCTTTCGTCACCACCGAACGCGCAGCGATGATTGCGCCATCTCCAATTTTGACGCCGGGCATGATAAGACTCTCCCGGCCAATCCATACGTCGTTTCCTACCACTGTGTCCCCCTTAAAGGGCAGTTGCTCCAGGTGGGGCGGTGTATGCTCCTCCCAAGCTCCACCAAAAACATGGAAGGGATACGTTGTGACGCTGCTGATCCGGTGGTTGGCCGTGTTCATAAGGAACTGCGTTCCACTTGCTATAGAACAGAACTTTCCAATAATCAATCGGTCACCAAATTCTGGCCAGTTAAACAGCACGTTATTTTTTTCGAATCCCGTGGGATCTACTGGATCATCATAGTAAGTGTAATCCCCAACCAAAATATTAGGTGCGGTAATCACATTTTTTAAAAAACAAGTTGTTCCATAGGAATTTGGAAATACTACATTAGGGTCTGGTATCCTTTGTATCACGAAAAATCCTCCTTATGGCTGTATTTTCACTTCCTTTCCCCTTGCAGATGCCGTCGCTACAGCCCTCTTTTTCCGAATTTCTCGCATAATCGTTCCCCCTTATGTTATTAGAGTTCAAAGGCTGTCTTGCTGAACTTTTCTTTAATGTGATTAGGTCGCTGTCTGAGAGACTCCCCTGTCCTTTAGGAGGCTTCCTGGAGCGGCCTCATCAAAGAACTACAGCATGAATTCCTATATATTGCCTCTGAAGCACTTCAGCTTCAACACGGGTAACTCTGATCTAAATAATATTCTATGGGATCTCCCGCCGGATTTCAATGCTTGAAAAGCCGAAATTCTGCCTATGGGTTCTCTTTTTCTTTTGGCCTCTAGTGAGGTTTTTGTTTGACAGCAAAACAAAAATATGATATGCTATAAGACCACGGAGGCAGCGGAAAGGAGGGCTTTTTTATGCCGCATACTTCTTTGAAAACCATCGCACAAAATAAAAAGGCCTTTCACGACTACTTTGTGGAAGAAAGTTTAGAAGCGGGCATTGAGTTGTGTGGCACAGAGGTAAAGTCTCTGCGCAAAGGGCAGTGCAATCTCAAAGACGCTTGGTGCTCCGTTGTTAATGGGGAGCTTCTAGTCAACGGAATGCATATCAGTGCTTATGAGCAGGGCAATATTTTTAACAAAGATCCGATGCGCGTGCGCCGACTTCTGATGCACAAGCGGGAGATCATGCGGCTGTTTGGCCTTGTGAAGCAGGACGGATATTCTCTCATTCCTCTCTCTGTCTATTTAAAAGGTTCCCTAGTCAAAGTACAAGTGGGGCTTTGTCGTGGTAAGAAGCTCTACGATAAACGCGCAGATCTTGCAGCACGTGCAGCAAAGCGTGACATTGATCGCGCACTCAAAGAAAAAAACCGATCATAAAGTAGTAGATATGGGGCTGCAATGGTTTCGACGGAGGTTGTGAACCCTGGTAAGCGAGTAGCGGTGCGGACACGCTTAAAACTCCGCAAACTTTAAAATTAAACGACAACAATACTGTTGCGTACGCAGCCTAATTAGGCTGCCGTCTTTACCGGGAGTACCGCGGCTCGGATAAAGGCGTCGATGAGCGGTGAACGTGAACGAAGGAACGCCTTTACCTCCGTCATGACGCAAAGGCTACTAACGTAGGAAGCCTGCCTTTGGGCGCCCTATAGAGGGAATGTCAAAACATCGGCTATACTCGTAGAAAGCCAGGGCAAGTGATTTTCGGACAGGAGTTCGATTCTCCTCAGCTCCACCAAATGGACATTGCACGAACACCTATTTTTTCAAAGGCGGCTTTGCCGTCAGGGTGTGGTTGTGATGTCAAAACAGAAAACGAGGGCCAAGGTACTTATGTGCCTTGGCCCTCGTTTTTTATATACTTGTGCCTGATTGGAATTTAGTGCCTAATCATAACAGACAGACCACCGCAAGCAATGTGAGTGTTAATACACACTCACCTTTTCTGCTTGTTGGGGACTATACCCCAAACCCCACTGAACACAGAATTCATTCTGTGGCTGCACATTGCACCCGTACAGGGTGCATTTTTTGCCCTATCCATAGCAGCGTTATGCGGCTGTTAATCCCAAATCCTCATCTCAACCCCTTCCGAAACCATTGACAAATTTATTGTCAATGGTTATAATTTATACAAACAAAGGGAGGTGCAAATATGGAAGAAATTATTCGTATGCAAGAAAACTTGCTTTTAATTCGACGCACTGTTGGATGGACTGCCGAGGAGTTTGGTGAAAAAATCGGCGTCACCAGACAGACTATCAATAACATCGAAAGTGGTCGCAATAAGCTGACCAAAACACAATATATCGCCATGCGGAGTGTTCTTGATGCTGAAATGATTCAGAAACCTGAAGACACTGAAATGCTGAAAGTCCTTCTGGACGTGCTTGTGGATCACCCGGAAAACTACAGTGAAGACCACAGGAATGAACTTTTGGCGAAAGCAAATATGATGGCTCCTTCCATCCTTGCAGGCACTACTACCCGTGCGGATGTGTCTAAGGAGTGGATGAAAGCAGCCGGTGCTGTGGTTGGTGCCGGATTTCTTATGGGGCCCCTCGGAATCGGCGCGGGTATTGCCACCGTAAATGTGTGGCTTGCTAAATCAATCGCTGATAGAAAAAAGAAATCGAAAAGGGACAAGGAGTAATTTTATGGGCGGATATGTAAAAAAGAAAAAGGATATGGTCTTTCAGAGCGTGGACTCCCTTCAGCAGATCGTAAATGTTGTAAATGAGACTGCCGCAGCTGTGAACGATTCTAAACGAACAATCAAGGAAAGTGCAATCCCCGAAGTCCTCGCAGGTGCCCTCGGCGCCGGAATTGGCGGTGTAGGCTCATTTGCTGCCCTTTATGGTCTCGGTGTTGTTGGTTTATCCGCTGCAGGAATAACCTCTGGACTGGCAGCTGCTGGTGCTGTGGTCGGCGGAGGTATGGTAGCTGGTATATTTGTTTTGGCCGCCCCTATCGCAGCGTTAGCAGCAGGAGGTGTTGGAGTTGCCTCCCACCTTAAAAACAAGCAGTTACGCCAGGAGAAGGAACGCCTTTATAAAGAAGTTCTTGCTCGTCATGAAGCGATTATCAAGGCGTTAAAAGATGAAGCAGATGCTACACAGGATCGTCTGGATTATTTGCAGAGTTTGAATATACTACTCCAGCAAGCTGTGAAGGATTTGAGTCACGACTTGGGGGTGGCTTAAAGGAGGGTTTCTATGGGAAAGCAAATAAAACTATCCGGTATTGACTTTGCCAAGGCTGGTAACATCCTCGTTGAAGCAGGTAAGACCGTAGGCATATTTGTCAGCAACCATGTGCCGGAAGTCCTTACTACTATCCTTGCGGGTGTAACTATAGACAACATTCGTGTTCGGATGGGACGTAAAAACGACAAAAAAGCCTTTGTCGAAAATGCCCTCAAACAACAGCAAGTTATCAGAAAACATGATGCTGAAATCAATGTGCTGAAGGCCGAGGCAGAACAGGCACAGACAGCCCTGCAAAAGGTTGACCAGTTGGCGCAAATTGTAAATAACCTAATGGAAGGAGGTGCTTCCGAATGAGCAAGTACAGCGAAACCGAAAAACAGATAAATTCCGTACTTAAACACCAGGATGAAGCCCTCAAATCAATACACTTTCCGTCTACTGCCGAAGCAGATGCCACCGCCGCAAAAGCCGATGCCCTGCTTCGCAGTCTTGGATATCAGCCGGATGCGCTCAAAGGCTTAGTACCTGTACAGCCCAGAAAAACAATGGTTATCCCTACTTGGGAGCAATGCTGTGCCGAAGCAGAAAAGCACGTGGGAACAGACTGCGAATTAGAATCCCTTTTCACTGAGGATGAACTCCGCAGCAACGAACTCGCCATCAAGCAGCTCAACGAAGAATTTAATGCCGTGCATCGTCTTGACACCTTTGACATCAGTATTGCGGCTCTTGCCGGACTGATTGGAGCTACAGTTGATATTCTTCTTGTCGGTATTCCACAGAAAACCCCGGACGGATTGAAAGGCGGTCCTCTTTCCAACTACGTTAGAGACTACTTTGATAAGAAGTTCCCGGAAGAAGAAATGCAGAAACTTGCCAATTCAAAGGTTAGCAAGGTTCCGTATGATGCCCAGGACAATCGCCACACAACAATCCGTGTGGAAGGTCTTTCTGCTTACTACCACAGACTTCTTCAGTTGGGGCACGATCCTTTACTCGGTTTTGTATTTGGTGTAGCGGATATTGTAACCGGCAGAATGACTACTATCGACAAAGCTGGAAACATTGTGTCTCAGGTGATGGAGAACTATGTCGACCGCAAAGAATCCGATGTCTTTGCAGCGTTGGCGAAACAAGTCATTCATTTCAAATCGGACGTGACTACTTCTATGGGACTCCCCGTACCGCTGATGAGCCTTTTTAACTTTCTGCAATTTGGTAGCATTGGTGAAGAGGAGCAAACTATAGCCAAAATCGTTCAGGGTATGTACTATGAGGGCTATGATTTCATCCACTTCTGCTCCATGTCCATTCCTGCAATGCTTGTAGAGGTGATTGTCCGTTTGGGTTATGCTATTAAGCGCATAAAGGAAGGGCATAAAATCAAGGATTCTATGATACTTACACGAAGGCAAAGGACAAGTCGGCTTTCCGCTCAAAGTATGAGGCCGAACTGGTGATCTTTGAGGCAGCGAAAAGTACACTTCTTGCCATTCAAGGAGATGGTCAACTGCCAAGCCTCAAATCACTGAAAGCTGAGCAAGAGCAACTTGCGCAGGAACAGCAACGACTCTATGAAGAACGGGCAAACCTCAAGAAACAGGTTCGTATGATCGACACAATGAAAGCGAATGTTGATGACTACCTTAGCCCGACAGCAGCGCAGGATCGTGGTAAAAGACGAGGCAGCGAACTCGAATAAGCAGCGAAGACTTATTGATTTTCTTGTTAATCAATAAGTCTTCTCTTTATCCTCTAATTGATAAATTTCAATGTTGCTAAATACTTTTACTTGCGGAAAAACACATTTAATTGCGAGTAAGCGCAGATTATATTGTATTTCCGCAGATATTGTGATACAATGTATCGTGGTTAATTGTGACTACGCAAAAATCGGAAAGGAAAGATCAAGATGGCAGTATCATATAAAAAATTGTGGCATTTGCTAATCGACAAAGATATGAAAAAGAAGGACTTGCAAGAAGCTGCTAATTTGACCAGCCATGCGATGAGAAAACTAAGTCACGATGAGGCTATTACCACCGATACCCTTGCCAAAATTTGCAGATGCCTCGATTGCAAGGTTGATGACATTATGGAAGTAATTGAGATCGATGGTGATCAAGAGCTAAATTCCAAATGATATCAACTATACTTACCTATCAAAAGAAAATACTGAGCCACTTCATGGCATTGTAGCGATATTTGTTCTGCCAATTTCTACAATGTTATTATGGCAAACAAATACCGTGACGAACAGGATGATAGATATATGATAACGAACAAATCCATCCCCTTCCGTCCTAAGTTGGAGGGAGAGTTTAGAACAAGATTTTATACAGTCGTTCAGCAAATCAACGAGAACACAAAGACTTCTGAGTTGGAGAAAATTGCTGCACAGGAGGTTCACTGGGCTGAGCACGAATGCACTGTAAATCTTGCTCAAAGAAAAAAATACCGAGCAGTTTGGATGCTGCTTCGTGACTTAATTAGAGCATCTTGGAAGGCGTGCTATCGAGAAGGCGTATTGGAGATGCGCCTTCCTACTTTGGATAAGAGTGAACTTGAAGGCAACTCTTTATCTGAGATGAAGAGTCTTTTGAGAAGTTGGATGCAAGATAGCCGTCTCGAAAGATTGCAGATATATTCTGATTTTATAAATCGAATGGAGCGAGAGACTGCAACCAAAAAATCAATTAGCCATTTAATTGCTGATGGAGAAGAATTGTACGCTCGACTTCTTGCAATTTTCGAGGGTAGGATAGAGATTAGCGAAGCAATCACGCCATATCTGCAATTAGTTCGAGAAAATGAACGCGACGAATATACCGGACAAAAGCTTTCCGAGATTTGGAGATATTTCAGATTGTCTTGGTCTACTCCTGCAGAAACTACCCCCGGAAGAACAATGCAGTATCTTATCCGAGATGCAGCGCATCCGAATCACGCCGTCATGGGAATTGCGTCCTTGGAAAACACTGCAGTTCAGATAACCTGCCGCGATGATTATATTGGCTGGAACGCACCTTCCTTTATCGATAAACTAAAAGGCGAAGGAAGCCATGCTGCAGCAAAAAAAGCGTTTGAAAGGCTTCTTGAATATTTAGAGGACGGCATTGAAGGTATTGATTATTTTGATCTGTGTGCTTCGGAGGACATAGTTACCCCATCTGACGATATTATCCGCAAACTGCAGTATACTGCTTTGACAGCAGAAGAAGAACGCCAGGATTTGCTAAAGGCATATCAAGGAGGAAATGCCGGCACTATCTCGGAAGAAAAAAGCGAATTGGGTAGTATCTCTAAGGAAATTGAGCAGGCACTGTACCGGAGGAAAAGAGCTGATCAACTTGGTAAATTGCTTGGAGCAAAAAAGGCTTTATCAGATCTGCTAAGCAATGAAAAGTTCGATGAGCTTTGGAGTGCTTTCTGTGATAGTGACAATGGAAAGTCCTGCATCAGAACGGCACTCATCGCACAAAAAACAAAGCATATAGGCTCAAGCATGATGGAACTCAATGTTTGTGGTGCCATCCCTCCGTACAATGAGATTCTTGGTGGTAAGCTTGTAGCTTTACTTGCGACCTCCCCTCAGGTAATTAGTGACTATCGAGATCGATACTCTGACAAGAGGAGCGAGATTGCCAGTCGCCTAAAGGGTGAAGATGTTTGCAGACCAGCTGATCTCGTATATGTCGGCACAACATCCTTGTATTATGTTGGCTCAAGTCAATATAATCGTCTAAAAATTCCGGGATACATTTTCAATTCTTCCCACGATGTCAGATGGAAAGAGTTAGGGAAAACCGTTGGATTTGGTACGCTTCATATAAGCAAAGCAACCACCATGTGTCTTACCGAAGCAACAAGCGACGGCTTTTCAAGAATCAATCATGTGTTCGGAGAAGGTGCAAGTCCGAAGATGAGATTGATGACTATGGCTATTAGAGAACTTCTTGAATCTGATGAAAGCGATACGAAGGAGTTTTCAAAGCACGCTATGTCAAGAATAGTGTACGGTGCTGAATTGGCAAGCAACACTTTGAATTATCTGCTCGGAATTGATGAGTCACCGAACTATTACTTCGATACCAACGACTATGCCGGAGAAACTCAAAAAATTATTGATTTCTGGTTAAACCGTTGGGTAGCGAGTCGTTTGAATTATCCCCCTGTCTTTGAACGAGTTCGTTGCTTTGACAAGGAACAGTTTATGGTAAGCACTGCCCTTAAAAAAGCTTCGGAATGGAAATTTGAGAAATTAAAGGAGCCTGAAAAGATGGTACAAATACAATCTGATAAGACTGGGCTCGACTTCATACGCGATTTCTACCGTGGTAGCAGCGGATATGCTGACTTCATCGACTATGGATTTTTGTCGAGAGTTCATGTCGTTACAGAATTGGATTCAGCTATTATTGAAGCCGTAAGTACAGGAAAAGATGTTGTTCTTACCGGAAATCCTGGTGATGGTAAAACGCACATTATCCGAATCCTTCAAGAGCAGTTGGATACTCTTGAGGTTGATCCCATCATTGAGCTTGATGCAAGCACAATGACCAATAAGGCTACTCTGATATTCCCGGTGTGCTGATTGTTGTGCAAATTAGTCTTCTCTCAGGTCAAAAAAGAAGGGACTAAGCCAGAATCCCTTGAGTTTCAAGGCCTTTCTGATTTAGTCCCATTATCGCACAACAATCTTTGCACAGCAGGTGGGCCACCTTCCCGGCCTCAATGTCAGCGACCAGGCGTTTCCAGCCCGGACGCTCAAAATTGCCGCCCGACCATCCATCGTCCGTGTAGTGGACAAGGTTGGTGTAGCCCCGCTGCCTTGCATAGCTTTCGAGATACCGTTTCTGGTTCAGAATGGAGTTCGAGTCGCCCGCAACGTCATCGTCACGGGAAAGGCGCTCATAGAGCGCGGTAATTTTTTCTTCCGTCTGTCTGGTTGCCATATCAGGCGCTCCTTTCAGACTGACGGCTCATTTGTGGCAATTCCATTATACCACATTCCCCGTCCATTGCCAGCCCATCATTGCGGATCAGCCGCAAAATTTTATCTTCCATCGTCTCGTTTGCGGTTTCGCTGAGATGGACACGCACCTTGTAGGTGGTCTTGCCGATATGCCGTGTCAAAAAGATGCCCTTTGTTTCTGCCATTGAACCTCTCTTTCTTGCGCCCGGGGCGCAGCCGTTGTATAATGTGAATAGTTCCGTTTTGTGTAACTGCCAATCCGCACAGCTACTTGCGGTGCATCAGCATGGCGTGCTTCCTCCTTTCTCTTGCCCATCAGTCACTTTGTAACCTATTTGTTTGCTATTCGGGTTACTCCCTCTACTGATAGGAGAAAAAGCGGGTGTAAAACGGAACCATTTTCGCAGAAACACAAAATTATTTTTTGAGGGGGCGAGGTCATGGCGCAGATATTGGACGAAGACAGCCTGTTGGATGCAGCGGATGGCTTCGCCGGTTGGGACGACACCCTGGTAGACGACACGCTGGCGCAGGAGCTGGAGCAGGAACGTGCCGTAGAGCTGGAAAGCGAACTGGAGCAGGACGAGCGGCCCATTGACTATAACGCGGAACTGGAGGACGCAGAGGAAGAAGCTGCCCCCACCAGCGAGAAGCGGCTGAAACGGGAGCTGCGGGCCGAGGCGCTGCGACGGTTGGAGGATGCCGCCCGGACGGCGGAGGACTTCGCCGTTGTGGTGGAAGAATGGAACAAGCTCGACCGCAACCGGGAACGCCGGGAACGGGATCACGAAAACCTGCGGGGCGATGTGCCGTTGGAATATCAGGCCGTGCCGGAGCCGAAGATCGTGCCGCGCTGGCTGAATAATCCGGCGATGCGGCAGCTGTGCAGCGGAAATTTCCTGGACATCCTCTTTGACTGTCCCTACGAGATGCACCAGCTGACAGCCAATGCGTTTCTGTCCGGCATGATCGAGGAACTGAGCGAGGAACACAAGGAAATCCTTTATTTTCTCTCCATCCGGTTGTACAGTACCACCCAGCTGGCGCAGTTGCGCGGCCAGTCTGACCGCAACATCCGCAAGGTACGCAACACCATCCGAAAAAAGCTGCAAAAGAAGCTGTACGTCCATCTGTGCCGGATGCAGGACGAGGGCAAAAGTCTGACACTGCGGGAGCGGCAGTTCATGGAGGAATATGCTGCGTTGCTTGGGGAAAAGGGCAAGGACGCTGTGATACGCCGGGAAAACAAGACCAAACGGCGCAAGAAAAAAGCTGTCCTTGACGGCGGCAAGGACAGCGAGTAATATAAAATCAGATATATAAGATTACTGTATAGAGGGTAAGACTATGAAGAATCTGTTTGAACAGTCCCGTTCCCATTGGGTGCGGTATGACCGCTATGAGCTGAAAACCGCCGCCGATGGAAAGCGGTACGTCACACCGGCCAAAGATGCAAAGCCCGATGTGTATAACCCCATGAAGGAAATGCCCGGCATGGTGCTGGATGCTCTCAATGTGGGGATGCTGATGATGGGCCGCAGGACGGATGTGGACGTGGAAACGGAAATATTGGAATTTGTCACAAAGTACGGCCTGCTGGGCCTGATGACGGCGCTGCCCACCACGCCATCCTTCATGGATTACGAGGCGGTCTATCTGCCGAAGAACCACTTCATCAAGGCAGAAACGATGGAGACGGAGGATTATCTGGCGCTGTTCTATCCTTTTGAACAGCTGGACGTGGTAAAAAGGGGCGTGGAATCCGACTGGACGGTTTCCGGCGACCGCACGATGATCGCGCTGACCATGACCTTTGCCGACGAGCCGATGGCGAAAACGATGAGCTTCCAGCGAGAATATGCTGAACCATACGACTGGATCGCCCAACAGTTCAAGGACTGGGCTTTCACGCTGACGACCTCCATTTTGTACTACCACGACTATGACTCCATCGACGAAGGCACCCGGAACCTGTACCGCAAGGCGATGGCGGCCTTTGGCGGGATCGCGCCCAGTTACCATATCGAGCTGCTGGAAAAGCCGACGATTTACTGGGACTTCCACTCGCTTTTGCTGGGTATCCAGATGATGTTCAGCTTCATGCTGGTGGACGAGGCAAGACCGCTGCGGCTGTGCAAGCACTGCCAGAAGGTGTTTATGAGCAGCCGCGCCAACGCCGTTTTTTGCAGCGCACGGTGCAAGAACCAGTATAATGTTTATAAAAGCCGGGGAAAATAGAAAGAACAGGATGGTGACGAAAATGCCTGAGAGCCAGAATACGGAATGGAAAAGCAAGTGGAAGGACGAATATCTCGAATGGATCTGCGGCTACGCCAACGCGCAGGGCGGCAAAATCTATATCGGCTGCGATGACGAAGGGAATGTCGTGGGCCTGCCTAACGCCCGCAAGCTGCTGGAGGACATTCCCAATAAAATCCGGGACGCAATGGGCATTATTGTCGGTGTCAACCTGTTGGACGAGGACGGCAAGGAATACATTGAGATCGACGTGCCGCCGTATCCCATCGGCATCTCCTGCAAGGGCGTCTACTACTACCGCAGCGGCAGCACCCGGCAGATTCTGACCGGCCCGGCGCTGGAGGCCTTCCTCATGCGCAAGCGTGGCGCAACCTGGGACAACTTACCGCTTCCGGCTTTTTCGATGAATGATGTGGACGATGAAGTTGTTGCCCACTTCAAGCAATGGGCCGCCAAAAAGGGACGCATTGACCAAAGCGTGTTGGATGAACCCAAAGATGCGCTGATGGAGAAACTGCACCTGATGAATGGCCCGTATCTGACCAATGCGGCCATGCTCCTTTTCAGCAAAGACCCGGAGAAATGGCAGCTGGGTGCGTATGTGAAAATCGGCTATTTTGAGACGGACGCCGACCTGCTGTATCAGGATGAAATCCACGGCTCCATTCTGGAACAGATCGACAAGATCGTGGAGCTGGTGTATCTCAAGTACATGAGGGCCAAAATCACGTATGAGGGGATGCAGCGGATCGAGCGGTACTTTGTGCCGGAAGAAGCCCTGCGGGAAGCCTTGCTGAACGCCTTATGCCACAAACAGTACCAATCCGGCGTACCCATCCAGATCAGTGTCTACGAAGATAAGCTGTACATCGCCAACTGCGGATGCCTGCCGGAAAACTGGACGCTGGAAAACCTGATGAACAAGCACGCTTCCAGCCCCTACAACCCCAACATTGCCCATGTGTTCTATCTGGCGGGCTTTATTGAGAGCTGGGGACGTGGCATTGAGAAAATCTGCTCTGCTTGTGAAAAGGACGGCGTACCACAGCCGGAATATACCATCAATCCCGGTGACATTATGATAAAATTCACCGCACCGGAAGATCGGGTCATCCGTTCTGTTACCGGCAGGGTGACAGAAAAGGTAACAGATAAGGTGACAGATACGCTGGATGAGACATCACTGAAAATTCTGAATCTCCTTGCCGTCGATCCAGCATACACAACGACTTTCCTTGCCGAAAACCTGTCTCTGAGCCGGAAAACCGTGTCGCTTAGATTAAAAATGCTCAAAGGGGCTGGCTTGATTGAGCGCATCGGTTCCGACCGCAAAGGATACTGGAAGTTGCTGAAATAACGAAAAATGCCCTCACGGCAGGCTTATACGGCTTGCTGTGAGGGCATTGCTGCTTATTCTGCGTACACAAGTTCATGCAGAACGATTTCTTCTGCCCGGCTGTGGATGCCATTTCTCCGGCGCACCCACTCCATCTGATCGGCGGCTTTCAGTGCCTCGGTCACGCCTTCCCGGCGCATCAGGGCAGTCTTGATGATGTCCAGCCGGGTTTTGCAGGCAGCGTCGATCTCTGCCAAATGGGGAAAGAGTTTTTCCGTGAGCAGCAGGATACTGTAAAGGGCCGGACGGTGGTCTTTCAGATAGACACGGCGCATCCGGCCATATTTGCCGATGTGGTACTCCCTTGTGTCTGACAATACGAGATTGGGAATCAGATAATCCCCATATTGGGTGTAGGTCAGTTTCATAACGGCCTCCTTTGTGGGAATGTGTGGAGTTGACAGTTACGGTCAGGTGCAGGGCATCCCTCCTTCATCACAACTGTCTTTTCATTCGCCACAAATGAGCCGCAGTCATGATGTAATTTTCGGTGGTGTAATCCACCCTTTATAAATTACATCATGGGAATGTCATTTGTTGCTTTGAATACCCAGCTTGCAACTGCTATCTTAGCATTTGGTTTCATCACAATGTTTGTACCAATAGCATTTGCTAATACACTATCATCTAGGAACCTCAAATATTCCATGAAGCTCTCTCGGTTCACACAAAAATTAAAGGAATACTTTGGGGCATATTCGACAATAAAGAATTACTCTATCGAACAGTCAATCGCTAGTAAATTTAATGAAGCCAACGTTGACAGCGAGAACGCCAAGTTTGAAGCTGATACTTCGATGTCGTTAGCGAACAACGTGGGAAGTATGTTGTCGTGGTTCATGCAGTTTATGGGTGTAGGCTTAGGGCTAATATACGTTATTCGTGGTGAAATACTTGTCGGAACAGTAATTGCCGCTAGGTCTTTTGCAAGCGATTTGGCATCACCACTTCAAGACATAGTTACGAGCTTAAACTCTATTCGTTCTGTCAAAAAGATTGTTAAGAAAATTGATGAACTGAGTAAAACCGAACCTCAAAGTCAGGAACAAAATTCTGCGGATGCTTTAACTTCTGTAGATGAACAACTTGATGTTCTGTTTAAGGATCTGACCATAGAGGTCGAGGGAAAACATATCATTGACCACTTCTCTTTTACATTTAAGGCAGGCAAAAAGTATTTGATTGTCGGGAAAAATGGCGCCGGCAAGAGCACAATGTTTAAGGCATTGAAGAAGCAGATTCAAAATACCGGTGGGCAAATCTATATTGGCGACAGACCTCTTTCCAGTATTAGCAATGGCGAATTGTCTCGCATTGTCTCTTACTTGAACGAAAATGTTTCCCTTTTCTCCGGCTTGGTTCGTGACAACATTACTCTTTCCAGATCAGATGACCCCACTCGCTTTGAAAGTGCTGTCGCAAATGCTAAAGTAAATGTTGATCTTAACCGAGAAATTGTTGATGGAGGAATCAATGTCTCCAGCGGCGAACAACGACGTATTGAAATTGCAAGAAGCCTTTTTGATTCAGTCAGCATTTTGATATTTGATGAAGTTGTTTCAACATTGGATATCGTCTTTCTTCATGGTATCCTCCGTTTTGTAAAATTTGTTTTTGTCGCCCACTTATTTTCTCCCCCGCTGTGGGTTTGGATTTTTCAGCAAGTCCGACTTCTGTGCAATCTTTTTCAGCCACTTCTTTTCTTCCTCAGACAGCTTCTTGTAATTCAGTTTAAGCCGCTTACAGATAAACGCCAAAGCCGCTTGCTCCGGGTCGCTGTCCTCTCTGGCGGTTTCCTCGGCGGTCTGCAAGAAATCTTCCAGCGGGTTGTCCTCCGGAACGCTGAAAAAATCGTTCTTATGCGCTTCCCGCAGGTCAAAGGCTATCTTGTTTATGTCCTGCTGTATCACATAGCGGCAAAAGCTGTCATCGTCAATATGGGCGGCGACAAGCTGTTTTAACTGCGGGTCGGTCAAGCCGGGATTGTACTGCTTCATAATGGTTGCGCTCATGGTGTCCACTATGGCGTTTGCAGTCTGCACCTGCTTCACCGCCACGCCGTTCACATAGATTTCAAGGTCAGCCATAAGCCGGGGAAAATCCGGGTGTGCCGCCAGTTCACACAAGAGAGAATTGTCCACCCGCCCGCTTTTCAGCAATTCAATCATATCGTCACTCAAACGCAAGTCTGCAAGATCGGTGTTTGGGTGATTTTTGGTTTCGGACAGCCCCAGCAGATAATCAGCGGTCACGCCGTAAAACTTTGCCAGCTTGATAATGGCATAGTGGCTGATGTCCTTGAAGTCCTCCGCTTCATAGCTGCCCAGCGCAGACTTGGAGAGATGGGTTTGCTCCGCAAGTTGTTCCAGCGTCAAGCCACGCTCTACACGCAGGTCTTTCAATCGTTCTTGTATGGATAGTTCCATGCTTCCCCTCCTTGTCTACTCAACAAATATTATTTATTTTCACGCACTACTCGACAAGGATTTCCATAGGCAATTACATTATCGGGAATATCTTTTGTGACGATACTTCCGGCTCCAATTACGACATTATTTCCTATCGTAACGCCAGGCATAATGATAGCTCCACCGCCAATCCATACATTATTTCCGATGATAACTGGCGCTGTCTGTGTTTTACAAAATTCAAATGAACCATCATCCTTAGGCGCTCCAAAACGGTCATTTGCATTTGTTGGGTGAAAAGCTGTGTATATTTGCACATTTGGAGCAATCAAGGCATTATCTCCGATGCGGATAATATTATCGTCTAAAAAAGTACAGTTCATATTTACTTCGCAGTTATTTCCAAAATAAATATTATTGCCATAGTCAACGTAAAAAGGGGCCGTTATCCATAAATTTTTACCTTTTCCGCCAAGCAACTCACTTAAAATTCTTTCTTTTTCTTCAACATCAACAGAGTCTGTTCGATTATAATCCCTTGCTAAATCTTTAGCCTTATGCCATTGAGTTAACAACTCAGCATCCCCACAATCATAAAGTTGTCCTGCCAACATTTTTTCTCTTTCCGTCATAATTAGCCTCCCGAAACCTTGGTTTGTTTCTCTGTTTTTATTATTTTACCACAATTCCGAAAGCGTGGAAATAGCCTGTTTTTTAAGCCGATTTCCTACCTTTCGGATATACGGGACGGGCGGTCATTTAGGTGTAGACTTAGGGTAGTTCATCGATGAACGGCACCTTGAAAACAGAATGACCGTCCGAAAAGGAATACCCCGGCTGGGGAAGCACTGCAAGGAGCCAGCTTCTGGACACTTTGTCCAGAGGTCACTTCGGGACAAGTTGTCCCGAAGTTGCGGGGAGCGTGCCAACGCCGGAACACGCCGCAGGAATGGGGCAGGAAACCTTTTCGGGGAGAACGGCAACGGAAAGCAAAATGGAGGGAACGCATGAGAGATAACCCCTATAAAGACTTGCCGCCGCTGGAACGCAAGCCGGACGGTTCCCTTTACCGCATGACACCGGCGCAGAAGAAACAGGCGGCCAGCCTGATACGCCGGGAGTGCTGTTGCTTTGAGGACGGCAACTGCATTGTCCTTGATGATGGGGACACCTGCACCTGCCCGCAGACAGTTTCTTTCTCGGTCTGCTGTAAGTGGTTCCGCTAGGCGGTCTTGCCGCTGGACGGGACGCTGGAAGCGGAGATTTTCCGGGATAAGGATTGGTATGCTACTCTTTCTATAACAAAACAGAAAGAGGTGTTACACGATATGGACTTGTTAGAAGTAAAAAATATCTCCAAGACATACGGGACAGGCGAAGCTACCGTTCATGCCCTGAAGCAGGCAACCTTTTCCGTTCCAAAAGGAGAATTCGTCGCAGTCGTTGGTGAATCTGGTTCTGGTAAGAGTACGCTCTTAAACATGATCGGAGCACTAGATACCCCTACTTCAGGAAAAGTCATCATTGACGGCAAAGATATTTTCTCGATGAAAGAGCGTAATCTAACCGTTTTCCGCCGCCGGAATATCGGTTTTATTTTTCAGAATTTCAACCTGATCCCGGAGTTAACAGTGGAGCAGAACATCATCTTCCCGGTGCTGCTTGACTACCAGAAACCAAATAAAAAGTATCTGGAGGAATTGTTGACCGTGCTGGGCCTCCAGAAACGCCGCTGCCATCTGCCCAGCCAGCTCTCTGGCGGCCAGCAACAGCGTGTAGCAATTGGACGTGCACTGATTGCCCGCCCAGCACTGGTCTTAGCCGACGAGCCAACCGGCAATCTGGACACGCAGAACACCAGCGAGGTAATTGCCTTGCTAAAAGAAGCTTCCCGGCTGTATGAACAGACCCTTGTGATGATTACGCACAGCCAAAGCATCGCCCAAACCGCCGACCGCATCTTACAGGTATCCGACGGCGTGGTGACCGATTGGGGGAGGTGCCGGGAATGAGAAGTTATTTAAGCTTAATCCCCATCTCCGCAAAGATCCACCGGCGGCAAAACCGAATGACGCTGCTATGCATCATCTTTGCCGTGTTTATGGTAACGGCTATCTTCAGCATGGCAGAAATGGGTGCTCAAATGGAACAAACAAGGTTAGCAGAAAAACACGGCAGCTTTTCCCTTGCTGGCCTGATGGACAGCGCAATGGGGCAGACACTCCTCCTGACAGCAGTGGGAATGTTTCTACTCGTCCTAACCGCTGGGGTGCTCATGATCTCCAGCAGCATCAACACCAGCGTGGCACAGCGGACACAGTTCTTTGGCATGATGCGCTGCATCGGCATGAGTAAGCAGCAGATTATCCGTTTTGTGCGCCTAGAAGCCCTGAACTGGTGCAAAACAGCGGTTCCCATTGGCCTTATTCTCGGTGTCGTCACTTCCTGGGCGATGTGTGCGGCCTTGCGTTTTGTGGTCGGGGAAGAATTCTCAAACATCCCGCTGTTTGGTATCAGCGGGATTGGCATTGGCAGCGGGATTTTGGTCGGCATAATTACGGTTCTGCTGGCGTCGAGAGCGCCGGCAAAACACGCCGCAATGGTGTCCCCTGTTGCGGCGGTCTCTGGGAATCCGGAAAAATCCAGCGCATCGCGCCATCCCGTCCATGCAAGGTTCCTCCGGATTGAAACGGCGCTGGGGATTCATCATGCGGTATCTGCAAAGAAAAATCTGATTTTGATGACAGGTTCTTTTGCACTGAGTATCATTCTATTTTTGAGCTTTTCCGTTTTGATTGATTTTGTCAACCACCTGATGCCGCAGTCAGCGGCAACCTCCGACATCGATATTTCAAGCACCGATGGGGAAAATTCCATCGATAACCGTTTGGCAATGGCACTCCGCAATATGGAAGGCGTTAAACAGGTCTACGGCCGCAGGAGCTGCTTTGCTGTTCCTGCCGGGCTGAATGGTGACACAACTTTGTCCGGCACGGTAGACCTAGTCTCCTTTGATAATTTCGACCTGGAGGCGCTCCAAAAAGATGGTGCCCTCCAATGGGGCAGCGATTTGTCAAAGATCTACGGCGACAGCAGGTATGCCCTTGCCACCTGGGATCAGAACAGCTCTTGGAAAATAGGAGATACCATTTTCATAGGGAATGAGGAACTTACGATTGCCGGCCTGCTCAAATATGACCCGTTCAGCGGAGACGGACTCACCGGCGGAAAAATCACCCTGATCACCTCAGATGAGACGTTTGTCCGTTTGACAGGCGTTACAGACTATTCGCTCATTATGATCCAGACAACTCCCAATGTAACGGATGACGATGTAGCCGCTATCTGCAAGATTGTGGAAGAAAATGGTTATACCTTGAGCGATAAACGAGATCAACGCACTTCCGGCACATATTTTGCATTTGTAACTTGTGTTTATGCCTTTTTGGGAATTATCATGCTGGTTACCGTGCTGAACATTGTCAACAGCATCTCAATGAGCACATCTGCCCGGATCAGACAATATGGTGCTATGCGGGCGGTAGGCATGGACGTCCGCCAACTCTCCAAAATGATTATGGCGGAGGCCTTCACCTATGCTTTTTGGGGATGTGTAATTGGCTGTTCGATTGGCCTGCCTTTCAGCAAAATGATGTATGATTTCCTTATCACTGGCCACTTCCCCTATGCGACCTGGAGCTTACCCATCGGGTCACTGGCCATCATTGTTCTGTTTGTCATTGCTGCGGCTGTACTTGCCGCTTATTCCCCTGCCAAACGGATGCGGACCATGTCGGTGACGGAAACCATCAACGAACTGTGATGACAATAGGTGACGATGCAACTATGGGGAGAACGCTCTGCCATGGCCCAAACCGAAGATTCTCGTACGATCCCCCACTAGATAGCTATAAAACGTCACGTATTTGATGATGTTAACGGAAAACCCAAAACGCTATCGCGATCCTCAGGAAACATTCTTCTCCATAAAGAAGGATGCCGCATAGTAAAAAGAACCCTCCTATTGGAAGGTTCCATTTCGTTATGCTATTCATTTTCGAATACGATTTTGAGTAGGCGCTTCCCAATGCTTGGAAAGATGGAAAGGAAGTACTAAAATGTCAAGAATAAAATCTATCCGTTATATCCTCAGCATTTTGTTGCTATTCGTGGCGGCGGTCTCCGTCTATTTTAGCTTATACACCCTTTCCACGATCCGCCCCGTCTCCGATTATAAAGATATGGGGGTCTATACTTTTATCCCCAATGAAGTCTATCCCAAGCAGGTCCGGAATACCGCTACTGGACGGGCTAGGCGTATGCATCCTACCAAGACGGTCTACGTGGTCTGCTATCAGGCCACAGGCAGCCCTGAATATAAGTACAGATATGAAGCCGGCTCCATCGAAAGTGCCGCGCAAAGGCTCCTGGTTGATGGAAAACCAATCCGCCGGCGCGTCCTCACCATTCCGCAAAAGGATACTTACATCACCATCGACGCAGCTGAAACGATAGAATCTTATTCCACAAAGCAAAAAACCACTTGCTTTATCGTGGCCGGAGCCGCCTCGTCCTATCTTCTGGTCTGGATCCTCGCAAGTATTGTGATCCACAGAAAAAAGACGCGAACCACTGGATAAAAAATTCCTAGAAGCATGCAATATAAACTTATGCAACGGAACGGGAACGCAAAATCGATATATTCGAGAGGAAGCAGAAACTCTTTATACCCATCCGGCAAAACCTGCCGCCTTTCTGCAAAAAGCATAGGGATATTTTTAGCAGTTGCAAATCTCTTGGGAAGGTATCCCTGTGCCTGGTAGGGAAACCTCCATTCTTAAAACGGATGCATAAGGTTTGAACGGATCATCAAATTTTACAATTGATGGGACCGCACACTCCATGTCTCATTTTCATCGACGCAGGTACGACGCAACACGTGCATATGCCCCTGCTGGCTCACCGGACAGATGGAGTAACCTTGGTAGACGAAGCTTGCTCTCTACATAGTCGGCACAGATGCCTGTGCTGGAAAACAAAATCAGGAACAACATCCCTGTTTGAATCCAATAAACCGTTACATCCGTTACCCCATGCACTACAACAGCGGTAAAAGCAGCTGCCAGAAGGATGTTCATATCTGTGCAGATGTGGTTGCGGAAACGCAACCACAACACCTTGCACTGTATAAAAAGATAGATTCCTATCCCACCCGCGCCGAGCAAGCCGTAGTTTAGCAGGGCATCCAACAACAAGTTGTGGCAATGATATGTTTGATACCCGTCAAATACACGATATATCAATTGATAAGAGGTCGGTCCCATACCAAACAACAAGTGCGACTGAATCCCTTGGATTGCCGCGGACCAGATGGACAGGCGCTGTCCAAATGTGCTATCGATCGCTTCCACTCTTGGAAAAAGGATGGGGAATAATAGGCTGAATATAGCCGCTAAGCCAGCAAACGTCAAAAAGGCAGCCATCCATTTGTAATACTTCTTCAAATAGAACAACACCAAAACCGCACACAGCAGTCCCATACACGCCGACATGCTGGCGCAAAGATAAAGCCCTATTAAGTTGATGGCAATCACAACCCCATAAAAAATGCGCTCTTTTGAATTGGTAAAGATGCGATAGAGTGCGATTATCACGAGAAATTCGATCATCATGCCATAGTAATTGGCATTGGAAAACATAGAGACAGGCCGGTAATCCGGAGAGACGGCAAAAGAAGCTGCCTTTTGCACAAATGCAATTGCAGCACAAAATACGCTGGCCACACAGGCTGCATCCATCATCCGGTTAAAAAGAGCCCCCGTCATGACACTCCGCAAATAGAAGGCACAGACAACTGCAGCCAGAACCAACATGCTATAAAGCATCCCCATATAATTGTTGTAAATGGCCGAAACAAAAAAAGGGGCAATCAGTACCCCCATCAGCAGCTTACCATAAGGGGATTCCAAAGCCCTTGTACGCATCCGGTAGTTTACCATCGTCATAACAGCGACAGCGCCTACCGTAACAACGGACACATAAAAAGGAAAAAAGAGAGAGAGAACCAAGGCCATAGGCGCAATGGTATCGACCTCTAATTGTTTGGCCCAACGCAGAAAACGAAACAAAACAGATTCCATTGTCTTGGTGATAGGCCATTCCCCCTTTCTTTAGAAGTAAAGTCCATTCCTATCCTCATATGTCCCCGGCGGCGAAATAAAAAGATGTGTATTGACAGGCATCCATTGGCATGTATAGACCTTTTAATACGATACTCTATTATAGCAGTTTTTTTATTTTGAGCAAGAGAAATATTCGATTGAATCAAATCATAGTTTCCGGCGTTTTTTGGCTATTGCGCCGAATTTATGAACACTTTTTTAACGTTTCTTACAATTCCACCCGTAACTAGCATTTTTTTACGTTCCATAGTATAATCAAGAGGGAATTTGTCCTCTTTTTTCCAAGCATATGGCCCGGCACTTTTTTCCGCTGTACAAGATGTATAAGAGGACGCACGCCCGCCAAAATTTTTATCAGACGTTCCAAGGGAATGGGCAAAGGAGATTGTATGAAGAAACAGGTTGAACCATCTACGAACGCCGTAGAATCCCGTCAGGACTATTGTGAACGCTTTGAACCGAACTATACACAGGGGCTTAATGCACAGCAGGTCCAAATGCGCCAGCAACAGGGCCTTTCGAACGACTCCGGGGAAATCAAAACCAAAACGGTCGGCCAGATTATCCGTGGAAATCTAATAACGCCTTTCAATATTTTAAATGTCATTTTGGCCAGCATGGTATTCCTAGTCGGTTCCTACAAAAACCTCCTGTTTATGGGCGTTGTGATTTGCAATACCCTCATCGGGACCTTACAGGAAATCCGCGCGAAAAAGACCATCGACAAGCTCTCCCTGATTGCTGCTCCGAAAGCGCGCGTCGTCCGTGGCGGCGAAGAGCAGAGCCTACCGGTGGAGGAACTGGTTCTGGATGACATCCTGCGCCTATCCACTGGGAATCAAATCTGCGCAGACTGCATCGTACAATATGGGGCATGCGAGGTAAATGAATCCCTTCTGACTGGCGAAAGCGACCCCGTTGTGAAACAGCCGGGTGACCTTCTCTTTTCCGGTAGTTTTGTTGTCAGCGGCGACTGCTATGCGCGTGTTGAGCATGTAGGGACGGAAAACTACGCTGCCCAAATCACCAACCGTGCGAAGTATCTCAAAAAGCCCAACTCTGAGATCATGACCAGCATCAACAAAATCATTAAAGTGCTCGGTCTTTCTATCATACCCGTTGGAATCGCACTGTTTTATAAGCAATTTGTCATCTCGGCACAGCCCTTCTCGCAAGCTGTGGTCAGCACTGTGGCCGCATTGATTGGTATGATCCCTGAAGGATTGGTGCTGCTCACCAGCGTGGTGTTGGCGGTCAGTGTGATCCGGCTCTCCCGTTACAACGCCCTTGTGCAGGATCTATATTCTATTGAAACATTGGCCCGTGTGGATGTCCTTTGCTTGGATAAAACAGGAACGATCACGGAAGGAACCATGCAAGTAGATGGCATCGAACCGCTCTGTCCCATCGCGCAGACACAAGTGGAGGATGCGATTGCAGCGGTAACGAATGCATTGAATGACGAAAATCCTACTTCCCTAGCCATGAAACAAATGGGGTTTGCCGTTCCGGATTGGCAGTGTACTGGTACGGTTCCGTTCTCCTCTGCGCGCAAATGGAGTGGTGCAAGCTTCCAAAATGTGGGAACCTTTCTGATTGGGGCTGCGGAATTCGTTCTGGGTGAACGTTTCGAGCCTTTGCGGGAAAAGGTGGAGGCCTACGCCGTACAGGGGCAGCGCGTGCTGCTTCTAGCTTATTCCCAGAATTCCTTCCGTGAGCAGGAGCTCCCAAAGGAAATTGCCCCCATCGCCCTTCTGCTTTTGAGCGATAAGATCCGTGACAACGCCCGTGAAACACTGGAGTACTTTGCAGATCAGGGCGTGGATATCAAAGTGATCTCAGGCGATAATGCTGTGACCGTAGCCAATATCGCCAAGCGCGCAGGGCTGGAAAAGGCCGATCGTTTTGTGGACGCCACAACCCTAAAATCCTACGACGATATCCGGCAAGCCGCAGAAGAATACACCGTGTTCGGTCGCGTCACGCCGCAGCAAAAGCTCGATCTGGTCAAGGCGCTTAAGGAACAGAAACATACAGTTGCCATGACAGGCGATGGCGTAAACGATGTGCTGGCTCTAAAAGAGAGCGATTGCAGTATAGCAATGGCCTCCGGAAGCGATGCTGCCCGCACGGTCTCGCAGCTTGTGCTCTTGGACTCCAACTTCGCCAGCATGCCGCGCATCGTACAGGAGGGCCGGCGTTCTATTAATAACCTCCAGCGCTCTTCCTCCCTGTTCCTGGTAAAATCCATTTTTTCCGCCATCATTGCCGTTTGCTTCATCTTCCTGCAATGTGACTATCCGTTCCAACCGATCCAGTTCACCCTTATTAATACCTTTACCATCGGTATTCCATCCTTCATTTTGGCCTTGGAGCCCAATAAAGATCGTATTCGCGGAAGCTTCTTGGTCAATATTATCCGCAAATCTCTCCCAGGCGCGTTTACAATGGTTGCGAATGTCCTATTGTTGGTGGCGATCTCTCTGTTCCTCCATCTGCCCAATGAACAAATCTCAACCTTGGCGGTTATCCTGACTGGCTTCACGGGTCTTCTGACCTTGTTAAAGGTCTGTATGCCATTCAATCTACTGCGTACTGCCCTATATACGCTCATGGTGGTCGGGTTTGTCATGGCCATGCTGTTCTTCCAATCGCTATTCTCCCTTGTGGACCTCACCATTCCTATGATCGTAGTCCTAGTTCCGCTGCTACTCTTTGCAATCTGCATGATGAGCGCTGTGCTACATGTGATCGAACGCATCATCATGCGCAATGCAGAGTAATAGGGGATGCAACGCTAAAATTTCCAGAGCTTTAAATCCCCCTGTCGCAGCTGGCAAAAAGGCCGGCCCTACAGATTCCAAACGCCGTTGGAACCTGTAGGGCCGGTCCTTTTCTGTGCCTTCAGGACTCTTCGTTCTGGGAGACCTCTTCGATCCACTCTGAAATTTTTAAAAATGGTTCATAATCCGATTCAACATACCAGCTATCATAGCTATGCCCACGGTTGGTACAAACTGCTAGTATGTAGGGTTCCGGCGCGTAAATAATCGCAACGTCGTGCATCGCACCCTCCCAGGAACCAAGCTTCCGCGCCATGGGATATTCCGAGCGCAACATGGGCTGTTCGGTATGGAGCATGTCCTCCTTCAGTTTGGCTCCATTGGGGGAACCGCTTTCCGCATAACGATAAATTGCTTCCGCGATGATACCAGCGTCATGTGCGCAGATATTTCCGCGGATGGCCGCCCCTTCGCCCAATGAATCCATCGAGTTCTCATGAAGCAACCCCAATGTCCGCACAAATTGTTTAAATCCATCCGTAGGGACGGCTTCACGGACCATCAAAAAAGCGTTATTGTCGCTGTAACGGATGGTATATTCCAAAAGCTGTGCAAGCGTGTATTGGGTCCCCACAGGTTGCTCTTGGAGATAACCTGTTCCTCCCAAGCGATGGCGGGATTCATAGGTGTATGTCTGAGAGAGATCCACCGTTTCTGCATCGGCAAGTTGGTAAACATAGAGCGCATAGGGAGCCTTGACCACGCTGGCGATATAATATTCCGTCTCGTCATCAAAAGAATAGGTATTCCCGCGGGCCAAACTCTTATAATAGACCGACACGCCGCCTCCCAGTGAAGCGATGTGTTCATCCAACCATGCCGCCTCCTCCGGCGTAACGCTCGGCCCTGGTTCTTCCTGCACTTCCTTTGCCGTTTCAGATGGAAGAGCCTCAGAAGAAAGTTCTTCCTGCGTGTTACTCAAAACTTCCCCCACTCCATCTAAGGCATTTTGTAGAAAATCAGCCGAAAGCAAAAGGGGGTTTTGCCTTGCGAGCGATGTATCACGGATTTCTATGAAAAGAACGCCAAAAAGGATCAAAAGCATAACAGCAATCCCACCAGCCAGCCAGCCCTTCCTTTTATATTTTCTGTACACCGGGCATCCTCCTTTTCCTTCCAATCGATCCACACATTTCCTATCCCAATATGCTATATAAGATCTATTTTCTATTATATTCTGCATCTTTTCAGACCGCAAGTATCTTGAAAACAAAAAACAGCTATCCTACTGGACAGCCGTTTTCAAAACACCGTATTCAAAAATTTTACAGGTCGTCTGCATCCTGAACAGGATATATGTCGTCCGCCGGCGTGCCGGTATAGCTGCCACCGACATCCGAAGGGATGCTCCCCTTGTTCATTTCTGGAAGTGCGCTTGCCGCACGTTCGGCCCGTTGTTCGGCTTTGGAAGAGGTCCTCATCTGCACCTGATCCATCGCCTGTTTTTTTCGATTCTTCATGTTTCATCACCCCATGGTTAGTATATCCCATACAAGGGAAAATATCCGGGGCAACTACACCAGCGGGGATATCATATCTAGCAATCCCTCTCCCTCACCGGGCCTGCTGGGGCGATGGCCGGAGTCCTTCCGTCAAATCTTTGACGGCCTCCGCTGCTAAAAGGAACCCCGCAACCGGCGGGACAAACGCCACGCTCCCAGGCGTCTGCCTGCGAGGGGAGTCCTCCTGCAAATCGGGATTTTCTTCCCGCGGGACCGGCTCTTCCCGTGAGTAAACAACTTTCAGGGACGATACTCTCCGCTTTTTCAGTTCGCGGCGCATTACCCGGCACAAGGGGCATACAGAAGTCTCATAGATGTCCGCCACTTCAAACCGGGAAGGGTCCAATTTGTTGCCCGTGCCCATGCTGCTGATAATTGGGATCTCCTTCCTCTGTGCCACCTCCACCAGGGCCAGCTTTGCGGACACCGTATCGATAGCGTCTATAATGTAATCACAGCCGTCTAAAAAATCGCAAGGGGTATCCGGGAGGAAAAACAACGGGAAGGTCTGGATATCCGCAGCGGGATGGATACGCAGCGCGCGTTCCCGCATCACATCCACCTTTTTCCTGCCCAACGTCGAGTGGTCGGCAAGAATCTGGCGGTTGATGTTGGTCAGGCTCACCACATCATTGTCAATGAACAAAAGGTGGCCGACGCCAGTTCGCACCAGCGCTTCTGCGGCAAAGCTGCCCACGCCGCCCAACCCGAACACCGCGACCCGGCTATTTTTCAATTTTTCCATGCTGCTTGCACCCAGCAAAATCTGGGAGCGTGAAAACTCATTGCGCATCCTTGTCCCCTCCTGGCAAAAACACTGCTGCCACCGTCTGGAAAAGCACGGAAAGATCATATAAAGGGGATACGTGCTCCAGATATTCCAAATTTAGCTCCATTTTGGGCGGCAAAATCTGCTCCGCATATACCTTTTCCGGGTCCTCCGCCGCATCGAGCAGTTGATCCTCATCTTTAAAAGCAATGCTGGAAGGGGCAGTGACGCCAGGCCGCACCAGCAGGGTAGCCATTTGCTCCGGTGTATAGAGGTCGACATATTTGCGCACTTCCGGCCGCGGCCCAACCAAGCTCATTGTCCCGTTCAAAACATTCAGCAGCTGGGAAAACTCATCCAGCCGCAAGCGGCGGATGAACTTCCCTACACGGGTAATTCGCGGATCTTCCCCTGTCGTGACAGCAGGACCGATCTGATCCGCATTTTGGACCATGGTGCGGAACTTAAAAATTTTGAAATCTTGATTGTAGCGCCCCACACGGACCTGACGGTAAAAGACTGGCCCCTTGGAGTCCAGTTTGACTGCGGCAGCCAGGATCAATAAAAAGGGAGAGAGGATAACCAGCATCAAAAAGGAAGCTACAATATCCATCAGCCGCTTCAAAATCAGAGAACCCTTTTTTTTCTGAAGCAGATCCCAGTAAGGCTTTATAGCACCCTCCTGCATCGCTTTGGGCAACTCTTCGTATTTCATGATCAATGCTCCAACTTTCTTTTGATTTAGATTTGGGAGTACCAATATTCTATAAAATAAGACCAGCCTTTTTCTTGAGCAGAAGCTTTCATATATGGTCTCATGCTCTCCCAGCACTCAAAAATGCTCCATTTTTCCAAACGTGTGAGGTTATTATACCATAAAACCCCCTATGGGACAAATCTATCGGCATAGTTACTAACTTCATTCTTTGCAGATTCTACAGAAAAAACGCTATATGCTCCTTTACAATTTATCCAAATAAATGTTATAATAAATTAAGATTATAATTAAACTTGACTTGTATAAGAAAGTGGCCAACCAGGGCCGATCGCTTCAAAAGCTTAAAGGCAAACAATGCAATAGCGTGAAAGACTTTATCCGAACGGAATCAGGGCGGCTTGGCGATGGAGCATCCAGTCCTTTTATGGATGCATCTACTTGCTTTCCGGGGACCGGTACATATAGGAAAAGGCAAGTTCCGGTCTCTTATAACGCATGCATGGAGGAATTTGAAACGGCATGCGGCTGGGAAAGAAGACCGGACGTTGCACAAAAACAACGCGCTCCGGCACAAGGGCCCAGAAATGCGTGTGCTGTCTCCCCTTTTCCGTCTCAAAAAGCTGCCCTTGGAGCTGGTCGCACTTTCTATATGAAAACACAAGGAGGACATGAAAATGGCATACTATCTTGGCATTGACCTCGGCGGAACCAACATAGCCGTAGGCGTGGTGGACGAAAATTATCAAATTATTGGACGTGGAAAGAATAAGACCCGCGTCCCCTGTTCCTCGGAAGAGATGTGTGAACAGCTCGCAGTGACGGCCTTTGCCGCTCTGGAGGATGCAGGCGTTACGATCGACGACATCCCGTGGGTGGGAATCGGTACCCCTGGCACGGTCAACCGTGAATTGGGTGTTGTAGAATTTTCCAACAACCTGTATTTTAATAATTTCCCGTTGAAGCGTATGCTGCAAGAGCGCATGAAAAAAGAGGTTATCGTGGAGAACGACGCAAATGCAGCCGCCTATGGGGAATATCAGGCGGGTGCATTGAAGGGTGCGCGGAACGCTTTGGCGATCACATTGGGAACCGGCGTAGGAAGCGGCATCATCATTGACGGGAAAATCTATTCCGGTTCCAACTTCTGCGCTGGCGAAATGGGCCACACGGTCATTGTGTTTAACGGCCGCCATTGTTCCTGCGGACGCGACGGATGCTGGGAGCGCTATTCCTCCGCAACGGGCCTGATCATCAGCACAAAAGAGGCTATGCTTGCCAATCCAGACAAGGAGAGCCCCATCTGGAAACTGGTCGACGGAAACCTTGACAATGTAAACGGCCGTACAGCGTTCGACGCTATGCGTGCAGGCGACCCGGTCGGCAAGAAGGTTGTCGATGAATACATCGCTTACCTCGGCTGCGGTTTGGCTAACTGCGTCAATACCCTCCAACCGGACATTCTGTGCATCGGCGGCGGCATCTGCAACGAGGGTGAAACCCTGTTGGCCCCTGTGCGCGAATATGTAGACCGTGAGCAGTACGGCGGCGCAAAGGTGCGCACGAAGATCTGCAAGGCACAGCTCGGCAACGACGCAGGCATCATCGGTGCGGCACTTCTGGGCAAATAATCTCTATTTTTGCATTTCCAATTTTATTTGAGAAGGATTTGGATATGAGTATTGAACAAAAGATCTTTGGCAGCTTGCCGGACGGGACAAAAATTCATCTATATACGTTGACAAATACCAACGGTGTGCGCATTCAGGCAATGGAATACGGTGCGCGCGTTGTCGGCATTCAGGTGCCAGACCGCAAGGGGAATTTGGGCAATGTGGTCCTGGGCCACGACACACTGGAGGAATACCTCGCGGACGGCGATTTCCTCGGTGCAGCGGTCGGCCGGTATGCCAACCGCATTGCAGGTGGAAAAGCAGAGATCGACGGGACGCTCTATTCCCTAAGCCAGAACGAAAATGGCAACACTCTGCACGGCGGTTTCCAGGGCTTCCATCAGAAGGCTTGGCGGCTGAAATGCAGCAACAACGACGACGAAGCGCCTTCGATCACCTTTGCCTATCGCAGTGCGGACGGCGAGGAGGGCTTCCCTGGGAATCTCGACGTCTCCATCTGCTACACCTTGACGACGGACAACGCCCTGGTGATCGACTATACAGCGAAAACCGATGTATCCACACTCGTAAATTTGACCAATCACAGCTTCTTTAATCTGACGGGCGATCCTGCTAGGGATATCCTTTCCCATGAATTGCAGATCCACGCAGATTTTGTGACCGCTGCGGGCGAGGGCCTGATTCCTACCGGCGAATTGGTCCCGGTAGCCGGTACCCCGGCGGATTTCCGCAAGGCAAAAACGATCGGACAGGATATTCGGGCCAACGACCCGTTCTTGCGCCAGTGCAACGGCTACGATCACAATTTTGTCTTGGCTGGGGAGCCTGGCCGGAAGAAGGCGGCGGAGGTTTACGACCAGTCTACGGGGCGCGTCATGCTGGTGTTCACCGACATGCCCGGCATGCAGCTCTACACGGCAAACGGCTTTTCCGAGGGCGTTTGTGCCAATGGCGGCGTTCCCCTTCAGGCACACCATGCGCTCTGCCTGGAGACGCAGTTCTTCCCGGATTCACCTCACCACGCCAATTTCCCCAGTGCTGTCCTCCATCCCGGCGAAGTATACCGGCATACCACCACATACAAATTTGAGGTGCGAAAATAAAAGCACATCGTTTTCAATAAGGATTGGCTATATACAAAGATTCCACGCTCTGGAAGTAAATTGCTTCCAGAGCGTTTGCTTTATCTCTTGGAAACCACTCGCCCATGGGTAGTCTTCAAGAGATAATCACAACCACTAGAAAACTAGTGGTTTGCTCAGACCCCAGAGGGGTCAGTACTTGCTGACCCCTGGAAGGGGTACTGAAAAATATCATCGCATCGTTTTCCCTGCTACTGGTAAACCAGTTCTCTTTGGTACTTCATAGCATTCTGCGAGAGGGACACTTTTCGCGAAAATTCCCGCCTTCCTTTCAGAACCTCCGTACCATTCTTTTTCCTTTGAAGAACAAACGGTTTTTTTACTTTTTCTTTTGCCAAGGTTTTTTACCTACCCCCGGTAGAACCGGGGGTTTTGTCATGCTGAAAGCGATAAAAAAACCGGCGCGGCAGGTCTGCCCTGCTACGCCGGTTTGCTGTATCCATAAAGTTTATCGAAAAACGCTACTACCGCTTTTTATTTCTTCAAGACCTCTTTTACGACCTCCGCCACATGGTCTGCGCACAAGCCGAAATCCTTGAGCAGATCCACCGCCGGGCCGGAATAGCCAAAGCGGTCGTTTACACCGATCTTTGTCACCGGAACCGGGTTTTCACGGATTGCTTCGCACACTGCGTCGCCCAGGCCGCCAATGATGCTGTGCTCTTCCGCTGTTACAATGTGGCCGGTCTCCGCCGCCGCTTTGCGCAGCAGTTCTGCATCAATTGGCTTAATGGTGTGAATATTGATCACACGCGCGTCGATCCCCGCTTCTGCGAGCTGCTCCGCTGCCTTAAGGGATTCGCCCACCATCAGGCCCGTCGCCACAATGGTGATGTCCTTGCCGTCGCGCAGGGTTACACCCTTGCCCAGCTCAAACTGATAGCTTTCATCGTTGATCGTCTCAATGGCCAGGCGGCCCAAACGCACATAGACCGGGCCGTTATATGCAGCGATCGCCTTAACCGCGGCCTTCATCTCATAATAGTCAGCCGGATTCACCACTGTCATTCCCGGAATGGTACGCATCAATGCGATATCTTCGCAGCATTGATGGGTCGCGCCGTCCTCACCGACGGAAATTCCAGCATGGGAACCGCCGATCTTGACATTCAAGTGCGGATAGCCGATCGAATTGCGCACCTGCTCATAGGCACGGCCCGTAGCAAACATGGCAAAAGAGCTGGCAAACGGGAGCATTCCGGCCGCAGCAAGCCCAGCGGCGACGCCCATCATGTTCCCCTCTGCGATCCCGCAGTCGAAGAAGCGCTCCGGGTGCGCCTTCTTAAACATACCGGATTTCGTGGCGGCCGCCAAGTCCGCGTCGAGCACCACCAAATTTGGGTATTCGTCCATGAGCTCAACCAGAGCTTCGCCGTAGCCGTCTCTGGTCGCCTTCTTGATTACATCCGCCATTTATTCCACCTCCAATGCCGCAAGCGCCTGCTTAAGGTCCTGCATCGCAACTTCATACTGCTCTTGGTTGGGGGCGGTGCCGTGCCAGCCCACCTGGTTTTCCATAAAGGAGACGCCTTTGCCCTTCACCGTCTTTGCGATGATGACACAGGGCTTGCCCTTCACTTCGCGTGCATGGGCAAACGCCTCTTCAATCGCATCGAAATCGTGGCCATCAATGATGACAGCGTCAAATCCAAATGCGCGGAACTTCTCGTCGATCGGGTACGGGCTGCAAACCTCATCCAGCGTGCCGTCGATCTGGAGGTCGTTGTTGTCCACAATCAGGCAGAGGTTGTCCAATTTTTTGTGGGACGCGAACATCGCAGCCTCCCACACTTGGCCCTCTTCGATTTCGCCGTCGCCCAGCATGGAATACACGCGATAATCCTTGCCCATGATCTTCGCCGCTAACGCCATGCCGCAGGCCGTAGATACGCCTTGGCCCAGGGAACCCGTGCTCATATCAATGCCGGGAGTGTCCAACATGTTGGGATGCCCCTGTAACATCGCACCAATATGGCGCAGCTTTTGCAGCTCTTCCATCGGGAAATACCCCTTGAGCGCCAATGTCGCATACAGTGCCGGGCAGCAATGCCCCTTTGAGAGCACAAAACGATCCCGGTCTTCGTCCGCCGGACGAGTGGGATCCACGCGCATCTCTTTAAAGTAGAGATAGGTCAGCACGTCTGCTGCGGAGAGAGAGCCGCCCGGATGTCCGGATTTTGCATGATAAACTCCCTCAATCGCGCCCATACGGATTTTACAGGCCGCAATTTGCAGGTCTTTCTTTTCTGCTGTATTCATAATGTCCTCCCTTGAAATGATATGAGAAACAACCGCCATTATTATAGCGCATCAACGCAGAAAATGCAATTTTCGCCGGGATATTTTTGCCTATTTGCGCCATGCGACGACTGTTCCAGCGCATCTTGATAAAATTTTGTTGGAAAATACCGGTTTACAAAACCGAGAAAGGCAGGCAACGCCCTCTTTTCCTACACTTTCCTCTTTTAACTAACGGCAAACTGACTGTTGTACAGGTTGGCGTAAAAGCCGCCTTTGGCCAAAAGCGACTCGTGGGTACCCTGCTCCACAATACGGCCCTGGTTCATCACCAGGATCAAATCCGCACCCTTGATGGTAGAAAGGCGGTGTGCCACGATAAAGCTGGTCCGCCCGCGCATCATCTCTTCAAACGCCGTCTGGATTTTCCATTCCGTGCGGGTATCGATGCTGCTGGTGGCTTCGTCGAGAATCAACATGGGCGGGTCCACCAACATAACCCGTGCAATGCACAGCAGCTGCCGCTGCCCCTGCGAGAGGTTGCCGCCATCTTCAGAAATCACGGTGTCATACCCCTGTGGGAGGCGCAGGATAAAGGAATGCGCGTGCGCTTTTTTGGCCGCCGCAACCACCTCTTCCAGACTTGCGTCCTCCCGGCCATACGCGATGTTTTCCCGCACTGTGCCGGAGAAAAGCCAGCTCTCCTGAAGCACCATGCCGTACTGTTTACGCAGGCTGTTGCGTGTGACCGACTGAATATTGTGCCCGTCCACGGAGATCGATCCGCGGTCCGCATCATAAAACCGCATCAATAGGTTGATGATCGTCGTCTTGCCGCACCCAGTCGGGCCAACGATCGCAATCCGGCTTCCACTTTTTGCAGCAATGTTCATATCCTCGATCAGCTTACGCGCAGGATCGTAGGAGAAATACAGATGCTCGACCGCCACGTCCCCTTTGCAGTGCTCCAGAACAGCCGCATCCGGGGCATCCGGCCGTTCAGATTCCTCGTCTAGGACGGCAAAGAGGCGCTCTGCAGAGGCGAATGCGGTCTGAATCTGGGTGAGCACCCCTGTCACCTCATTGAACGGCTTCGTGTACTGGTTTGCGTAGGTCAGAAAACTGGAGATTTGGCCGATCGTCAACGGCGCGGGCCAGCCTGTGATCGCGCAGACGGCACCAAAGGCCGCAACCGCGGTATAAACCATATTGTTGACAAAACGTGTGCTGGGATTGCTCAAGGACGAATAAAACTGCGCTTTTACGCCGCAGTCGTACAGCCGCCCATTGATCTCTTTAAATCGCTCCTCTGCACGGCCTTCATAGTGGAAGGTCTTGACGGTCTTCTGTCCTCCGATCATCTCCTCCACAAAGCCGGAAAGCTCTCCTTGGGTCGCCTGCTGCTCGACAAACTGCCGGTGGGTCAGCCGGGCGATAAAGGCCGCTACGAACAGTGAAAGCGGCGTGACCAAAACCACCACCACCGTAATCACCGGACTGATGGTCAACATAAACAGCAAAGTACCGACGATCGTCACAACACCGGTAAAAAGCTGGGTGATCCCCTGCAACAAGCCGTCGGACACCTGATCCACATCGTTGACAATGCGGCTGATCAGATCCCCGTGCGCGTGGCCGTCGATGTATTTCAGCGGCAGTGTATTGATCTTCTCATACGTCTGGATGCGCAGATCGCGCACCGTCTTATAGCTGACGCGGTTGGTGCAATAGGTCATCAGCCATTGGAAGGCCGCGCTGACCACAATCGTGACCGCCAAAGTGATTAGGACAGGGACCATGGCAGCAAAATCCACCTGGTCCGGGCCGATCACATAGTCGATGGCCCGTCCAACCAAGATGGGACCATAGAGCGTCAAGGACACATTGATGATGGCGCTGACCAACGCCAAAAGCAGGAATCCCGCGTGAGGCTTCGCATAGCGCAGCAGACGCTTCAAGACAGATTTATTGATCCCGGACTTTTTCATTAGCGCGCCGCCTCCTCTCTGCTCAACTGGGAAAGGCAGATTTCCCGGTAGACCTCACAGCTCTCCATAAGCTCTTCATGCGTCCCCAGGCCCGCCATAGTGCCGTCGTCCAGCACAAGGATGCGGTCTGCAGCTTTCACCGTGCTCACGCGCTGGGAGACCATTAAAACCGTCATCCCCTGCGTCTCCGCTTTCAGCGCGCGCCGCAGGGCTGCGTCCGTTGCAAAGTCCAGCGCGCTGGCACTATCGTCCAAAATGAGGATTTCCGGCTTCCCCGCGAGCGCGCGGGCGATGGTCAGACGCTGCTTTTGGCCACCAGAGAAATTCTTTCCGCCCTGGCTCACTGGGCTCTCCAACCCAAGCGGCAGACGGTCAACGAAATCTTTCGCTTGTGCGATTCGCAGGGCGTTTTCCAGCTCCTGTTGGGTCGCATGGGCGTTTCCCCAGCGCAGATTGCTCGCAATCGTGCCGGAAAAGAGCTCCGCGAGCTGTGGAACCATTCCCACTTTCTCGCGAAGCTGTGAAAAGGGATATTCCTTTACATTGATTCCTTCCACGGAAACAGAACCCTCAGTGACGTCGTAAAACCGCGGAATCAAGCTGACCAGCGTCGATTTTCCGGAACCAGTGCCACCGATGATCCCGATCGTCTCCCCTTTTCTTATAGTAAAGTCTAAATCCTTTACAGCGTATTTTTCTCCATGCTCTCCCCCGTCTCCACTATAGGAGAAACTCACATGCGAAAAAGCGATTTCCGGCGCGCCCTGCTTGGGCGAAACCGGCCCATTCGCCGGTTCCGGGACGGATGTTTCCGTCTCAAGCACCTCGTTGACGCGGCCCGCAGAGGCAGCCGCCTTGGTAAAGGTGACCACCAAATTCGCCACAACAATCAGCGCCAGCAATGTCTGCGACATGTAGTTGACAAAGGCGATGACCTCGCCCTGTGTCATCCCGCCGGAAGTCACGCGCATTCCGCCGAACCAAACGATCGCGATCACGGCGAAATTCATAATCAAGTATGTGAGCGGGTTTAAAAGCGCGGAGAGCTTTCCAACCCGGATGGCGGTATCCGTCTGGTCGTTGGCAGCTGTGCGGAATCGCGCCTCCTCATGGTCCTGCTTCGAAAACGCGCGGATGACGCGCGCGCCGCTCAACCCTTCGCGGGAAATCAGCGAAATACGGTCAAGCTTTTTCTGCATGACTTTGAAATACGGCACCGACCGGCTCATGACCAAATAAAGCACCAACCCGATGAGCGGTGTCGCCACCAAAAAGACAATAGCAAGTGGAAGATCGATCAACATTGCCATCACTACGGCGCCGAGCGCCAAAAATGGCGCGCGGATCACCAGGCGGATTAACATTGCCACCGCATATTGAAGCTGGTTGACGTCGTTTGTAATGCGGGT
The DNA here is from genome assembly GCF_015554745.1 of Anaeromassilibacillus sp. 1001302B_160321_C8. Taxonomy (NCBI): domain Bacteria; kingdom Bacillati; phylum Bacillota; class Clostridia; order Eubacteriales; family Acutalibacteraceae; genus Anaeromassilibacillus; species Anaeromassilibacillus sp. 1001302B_160321_C8. Next base: position 161,308 of record NZ_JADNJD010000003.1, read on the forward strand.
GATCAGCGACGGCGTGCCGAAGCGGTCGATCTCCTTATGGGAAAATGTGTTGATATGGCGATACATCTCATTTCGCAGGACCGTTCCAAACCCCTGCGAAGCAATGGAGGCCATTTTCTGACAGACCAGCGCACAGCACAGGCCAACAACGCCCAACAGGAGCATCACGCCGCCCATGCGCCAGACATAGCCGACGTCCCCGGTGCGTACACCGTTGTCGATGATATCCGCTGTCACAATTGGTACAATCAGTTCAAAGACGGCTTCCGTCAATTTGAAGATAGGGCCCAGGATGACCTGCAGCCGGTAATTCTTCAGGAAGCGTGCGAGTTTTCGCATGAGACCAAATCCTTTTCTTTAACATATCCTCTATTTTACCTCCATTGGACAGAAATAGCAATTTATTTTGCTGGCTACTTCCAAAAAACGAATTTCTTCTGTGGTATTCTTTCACTGACATAAAAAGACAAAAAAGCAGAAATTTCTTTGTATGATTTGTCCCTTGTTTTCTATAAATAATCTGTTAAAATTTATATATAAGAAATAAGTCGATAATATTCACTGTAAAACTGAATATATAGACGATGGAGGTGCAAATGTCTCGCCTTTCCCAGCGGGCAGATAGAACGATCGATTATCTGCGTCAAGGAAGGCATTTGTATCTATTTCTAGGTTCTACACAATGGAGGAATTGCTATGAAAAAGAGAAATATGTCTTGGGTTGCGCTTTTGTTGTCCTTTGTCTTGTTCTTCGCCCCATTTCCAACGTCCTTTGCCGCGGTGGAGCCTTATGTGGAAAGCGACACCACCATGGACTTCACAAAGGCACAGGGTGATTACTATTGGTTCAAATTCACTGTCCACGGCTCGCATGCAGACCCGCAGATCGCCGCAGGAAACGGGACTGTCCTCAAGACGGGAAATTGCAAGAAGCTGAAAAATGCCGAAGGCGAGGATGAATACCGCTTCCAGGTATGGGCAATCGGAAAACCAGGCGAGGCATCTGCCATCTACACTACACTCCCAGGGCAAGAACCCGTCAAGCACTGTGTCATCACCGTAGGCGATCCGTTACCATCCACAAGCAACCGGCAAACTGCCACAGAAACCTCTTCCACAAAGCAGGGGCGGACCATCTATGTGACTCGGACTGGGAAAAAGTATCACTATAACAACCACTGCAACGGCGGCACTTACTACGAATCGACCCTGGAGCAAGCGTTGGCCCGCGGCTTGGAGCCCTGCAAAAAATGCGTTGGATGACCTCCTCCCTTTTTTGATACACAAAGAAGCCCTCCGGTTTTGCGAGACCGGAGGGCTTCTTGTCTTTTGCCACCGTGCGGGATCGTTAACTCTGCAACCCCTTCAGAACCGTTTTCCGTTCCAGATGGACGGCCAGCGCAGCGAACCCTACTCCGACGGCCAGGTAGACGGCTTTTGCAATCCATCCGGCGGCCGGTAAGGCAAACGCGGGATCCAATTGCTCCAATGTCAGCGGATATTTGGAGAAAAAGGTTGCTCCAAAGAGATCCCACTCCAACGGCAATGGCAGTAAGTTGGCCGCCAGTGCCACAGGCGCCAGCACAAGAAGCAGCGCCGGATGGAGTCGTCCCGCCATCATGCCGATCCCCAATACCAGAGCCAGCGCCGGCAGCAGGGAGATCAAAGCGGGAAGGAGCAAATCGTTTAAGGAAACGGCTGGGCCGAAAAGCACAAGCAAAAATATGGTTCCAAGCGTATACACACCGAAAGCCAACAGCAGCCAGGCCGTTACAGCAGCCCCGCATTTCACCAAAAGATAGCTTCCCGCATCCACGGGGGTCGCCGCCGTCAAAATGTTCACCCGGCGGGCCTCCTTGGAGAATACGTTCCACAGAAAGAAGAGCAATGCCACGGATAAAAGAGGCAGCTCCTGCGCCAGGTAATATCCAAAACTCCATGAGGAAAACGGCGCCGTATGCGCTACGCCTTGGATGACTTCCCTGTTCAGCGTCTGCCAGCCAAAAAAGAGACAGATCACCAGCAGGCCCAGAAAAAACTTGTTGCATACGGCCCGCCGCAGTTCATACCGAAAGATCTTACGCAAGGTCCAAATCCTCCTCTGTCAGAGCGCAAGCGCTCAGAAAATCTTGATATGTGAGATACGGGTATGTGGGATCAAGCTCACGGGTGAAAAGTTTGGCGAGGATCGCATCCATCTCTTCCTCTCCGCCAACGAGCTGCTCTGCCTTCAGGATCTTCAGCGGCATCTCGCAGTAGCGCCGCACACTCGAAAGGCTGTTCACAATATCTGCACGGTACTGTTCCGGCAACCGCTCCAGATACTCTGGATGGCGGACATAAAAATTTTGATAATAATCGTCCACCTGCTTTTGCCAAACATCCACATAGTTCTGTTTCGCATAGGCCTCGCCGTATTGCTCCTTCATCATCCGGTAAGTGGTGTAGACGGTCAACCCTTCCGCAGACCAGACATCTGTATAAGATTCCGGGGCAAACATGTTTCCAAGCCCCCACCACTGGTGGACAATCTCGTGGGCCAACACTTCACTTCCCCCAGCGCCTTTGAGAGGATCCTTCAACCCCTGTTCGTTGAAGCTTTCCTCCCCCATCACACTTGCACCAGCCGCGGCATAGCCGCCGCCGACATTGCAGATCTCGATCAATTTCATGGTGCCATCCCCATAAAATGAGAGCGGGCCGTAGTGTTCCGTGCAATAGTCAAACACTCGTTTCAAAACGCTGTCTACATTGCATTCCCGCATCACGCGCTCGTGTTTCGCGCTGTAATAAAACGCAACGTCGATTCCCGCGGCGTCAATGTGGTGCGATATGTAGTCCCCGGCATAGAGGATGATGCTTTGCCCGCTGTCAGTCAGCTTCCAGTGGACGGTGCCGTCCGGATTTTCGCCGGCCTGTTCGACCGTTCCCTCGGCAAAGAGCACCGGGGTCATGCCCTTTGGCAGGTCGATCTCCGCTGTGTAGGGCGGCGGCTCCTGGGTCTCCCAGACGAAATCCTTTGGTAAAGGAGCAAAATTCTGGTTTGCCAGGTAGAGGTAGTCGCGGCTGATCTCCAAGCTCCCCTGGCTGAGTTCCTGAAGGTTCCACTCCTGCGGGAACCCACCGTAGGCAACCTCCAACTCGATCTCCTCCTCCGCGGGCAAATCGACCTCCACCGTCTTGGTGTTTTGATCGTCGTCGTTGCAATCCCGGAAGGCCACCGAAGTCTGGTTCGCTGTGACCGATGAAACCCTGTAACCCGGGTTCACATATAAGGAAATCGTCTGCGGTTTCCCGCTGGTGTTATGCAGGGAATAGAGCGCCGTGCCGTAGAAGCGGCCTGTGGAGAGATTGGGCCTTGCCTCCACATGGATCGCGTCAAAAAACACATACTCGTTATAGGCGATATTGTAGTAGGCATCCATGTCGATCTCCGCCTTGCTATGGTCCAAGAACGGCTGATAGGTATAGACGACATAGCCGGAAAGCAGACATACCACAACCAACAATGGTAGATACACCTTGCGGACGTTCCTTGCAGCCGATCCAAAAAGTCCTTTTCCATACCGCCGGACGCAGAGGAAGGAAACAGCGCAGAGCCCGCACAGAAGCAGCAGCCAGAACAGCCGGTTGTACAGTACGGACTGTAAAAGCCGGGTGTTCCCGAAATCATCGGACATTGAATAGACCGGCGGGTTGATCCAGCGGAGCAGCCAGCTTTCGCTCCAAGCGGTCATACTGAGCAGAGCGAACGCGGCAAACAGCACCAATGTGAGATCCAGCCGCCGGGAAATCTGGTACGCCGACGCCGTAAAGAGGATCGCAAAGAGAGTAGAAGGCAGCATGAAGGAGAGGTATACCGCCACATAAAGCCATCCCCGGAAGACCGATCCGGTCTGTAGCATCGTGAACGGCATCCAAGCAATCAGGGTCACCGCCTGGGCCGTCAGCGCAGCGAGAGACAGCGCACCGATCCGGCAAAATCCCATGCAAAGCGGCGAAAGCATCGCATCGGTTAGAAGATCGACGCGGGAGCGGTGGCTGCGGCTGCATTCCAGCGCGGTTAACAGGGCGAATATGACAGCGCTACCGATCCCACCGGCTAACGCTGGATTCCCCAGGTATGCCCCTGTCAGGGAGACGGAGTATGCAGCTTCAGAAGAGGAGGCCAACGGCCTATAAAGCCAAAGGCCAGCCGCCGGGGACAATCCCGTGACCGCAATTGCCAACCAGGTCAACCGGTTTCGGAACAGCCGCCCAATTTCCACCCGGAAGAGGGACCAAGCTTTCATTGCAGCTCCCCCTCCCCGGTAATCCAATACAGATATGCGTCCTCCAGGGAGGGCTCAACCGGCTCGGCAAAAGGCGGCAATTCCGCCGCTACGCCCCGGCAAGCCACCCCTCTGGCTGTATTGACACGCGAGGTGATCTGTAAATGGCTGTCCGCCCGGCTCTCCTCACTCTCCAAAAACACCCCCACGTGTCCTTGCGCTGAAGCAATGAGCGCTTCCGGCGTCCCGGTGAAAAGAATCCTCCCGCGGTCAATGACGATCAGCTGGTTGCACACCGATTGGACATCCTCGATGATATGGGTGGATAAGAGGACAATTTTGTCCTGTGCCGTCCGGGAGAAAAAGTTGCGAAAGTGAATGCGCTCTTCCGGGTCCAGTCCCACCGTGGGCTCGTCCAGGATCAGGAATTCCGGCTCTCCCAAAAGGGCTTGCGCGATTCCAACCCGCTGGCGTTGTCCTCCGGAGAGCGTCCGGATGCGCGCCTTGCGCTTTTCCACAAGGTTTGCCGCTTCCATGGCCCTATCGATGGCAGCGCGGCTGTCCCGGATTCCCTTCAATGCCGCCATATAATCGAGAAACTGCCAAACCGTCAGTTCTTCGTACAGCCCAAAGGATTGAGGGAGGTAGCCCAGACGCGCCTTCAGCGCCTTTTCGCAGGCTTGCAGGGGTGTCCCGTCCACGGAAATGGTGCCGCTGGACGGCAGCAGTCCAGCCACCAGGAGCTTCATCAGCGTGGACTTTCCCGCGCCGTTTGGCCCCAGCAGGCCGATCAGATTGGGGCTTTCCAGCGTAAGATCCACATCCCGGAGGGCTTGTTTCCCTGTAGGATATGTCATGTTTAGTTGTTCAATAGCAATCCGCATGAATGGTTCCATCCTTTCCAAAATTGGGATGCCTCTATCATACGGAATCCATTTGGAGCCGCTGTGCAGTTTTTTTGTAGTTTTTATGGAGAAACAGACCCATTTTGAGATGATATGCCCCTAGCCCCATTTTGCAGGAAGTCCCGCTATTTTTTACAACATTTTCTATGAGGCCTCTTATCTTTTCATAGATATCTTCTATAGCATACTTTTCAAAAGTTTTGGGAATACAGCAATTCAAACAGGGGATATTGTTCCAATCCATGTTGGAACTCCATATAGCCCTGTACGACATTAGGAAAAGAATCCTCCATTCTTACACTTTTGTAAGCTGGCCGCCCAAGACGGGAAAAGTGTGGTACAATCGGAGGGGATTACAAAACGGGAGGGCTCGCTGTGAATCGATTGTTTCTTTTGGAAGACGATGACAGCCTGATCGATGGGCTACAATATGTATTGACAAAAAATGGGTACGAAGTGGAAGTCGCCAGATCAGTGGCACAAGCGCGGCTTCTCCTGGCGGAACGTCCACCATATGACCTTCTTCTGTTGGACGTGACCCTACCGGACGGAACAGGCTTCTCTGTGTGCGAACAGGTGCGCCGGACGGGCAGCGCTGTGCCAATCCTATTTTTGACCGCAGCCGATGAGGAAACCAGCGTCATCCGCGGCTTGGACTGCGGTGGGGACGACTACTTGACAAAACCATTCAAACTTGGAGAATTATGTTCGCGTATTCGTGCCCTATTGCGACGCGCAGGAATGCCGCGACAGGAAGAAGCCCTATGCAGCGGCCCCCTCCGGATCGACCTATTGGGCAGCAAGGCAACGCTGGATGGCCATCCCCTGGAACTGACTGGAATGGAATACCGGCTACTTTGCGTCCTGGTGCGCAACGCCAACCGTATTGTCACCCGCGGCGCTCTACTGGATATGCTCTGGGACGGAAACGGAAACTTCGTGGACGACAATACCCTCTCGGTGTATATGCGGCGGCTGCGCGGAAAGGTCGAGCAGGACCCCTCCCATCCAGAGCACTTGTTGACTATCCGCGGCTTTGGATACCAGTGGAAGGAGGCGGGCGAATGAACTTTTTACAAGAATCTGTTTTGCGCCGGTATTTCGCATTCTTACTCCTATTTTTAGCGTTGCTAACCGGATTCGGAATACTGTATGGGACGAACTGCATACAGGCCGAAAAAAATCTGCTGCTTGCGCATGACCGCGCATTTGTCTCATCCCTCCTAGAGGAAGACATCCCTCCGGAGACGATTCTCCGCGCGCTCAAACAAGCAAAGGAAACCGAACGGGGCGCCGCTTTGCTGCGGCAGAGCGGCTGGACGGAACGGACCTCCGCCCTTTTTTTGCCCCAAGTCCGGCAGGCGGCTGCCGTATCCATGGGGACCGCTGTGGGAGGGGTTCTTTTGCTGGCTCTGTTTCTGATGGGTGGCTCTCTCTTCTTTCTGACGCGGTTGGACCGCCTCTACCGGCGGGCGGGCGAGGCCGTGGAACGATTCTCCGGAGGCGATTTCACTCGCCGCCTGCCGCGCGGCCGAACCGGATCGTTCTCCCATCTGCTCGCCGCAGTGGACGAACTGGCCGTGGCACTGCAATCCAAAAGCGAGGCAGAGCGCAAGGCCAAGGAATTTCTCAAGGACGCGCTCTCGGACATCTCCCACCAACTTAAAACGCCTCTGGCAGCACTGGCAATGTACAATGAAATCATCCTGGAAGAGCCGGAAAACCGTACTACCGTTCAGGAATTTTCTCAAAAGGCAGCGCAAGCCCTCTCCCGAATGGAAGGGCTGATCGGCACTCTATTAAAGGTAATGCGCTTGGACGCGGGCAGCGTCCCCTTCGAAAGGGGGATTTACACGATGCAGGAGCTGGTGCTCCGATCAACAGAAGAACTCACAACACGTGCGCAGCGGGAGGGGAAACACATCTGCTTCGACGGCCCGCCGGAGGAACGGATCTTCTGCGACTTAGCCTGGACGAGCGAAGCGGTCGGCAATCTGGTAAAAAACGCGCTGGACCATACAGAGATGGGCGGCGAGGTTTGTCTATCATGGCAGCGTTCGCCCTTGACGCTCCGCCTGTCTGTGGAGGACAATGGGTCTGGCATCCCACCGGAAGAGCTCCCGCACATTTTTAAGCGTTTTTACCGCGGCAAATCTTCCCAGACAAAGCAAGGAGTGGGGCTGGGCCTGCCGTTAGCCAAGTCCATTGTAGAGGGACAGGACGGCGTTCTGACGGTTCAGAGCACACCCGGACGCGGAACAATCTTCACGCTCTCCTTCCTTACCAAAACGTAAGATACCATTCACCGGAACGTAAGGTGCAGACCGTATGATGGAAGCGATCTGATAAGGAGGTATCCTATATGGAAGTATTGCGTGTAGAGAACCTTTGCAAAGTATACGGCAAAGGAGAAACAAGAGTGGAGGCGTTGAAAAACGTCTCGTTCTCCATGGAAAAAGGTGAATTTGCAGCAGTGGTCGGGGAATCCGGCTCCGGCAAAAGCACGCTGTTACACTGTATCGGCGGGTTGGAGCAACCTTCCTCCGGACACGTCTACCTGGATGGCCGGGATCTGTTTGCACTGCGAGAAAACCAGCGCACGATCTTCCGGCGGCAAAACATCGGGTTTATTTTTCAATCCTTCCAGCTGGTGGAGGAATTAACAGTGGAGCAGAATATCGTCTTCCCCCTCCTGCTGGATGGACGCAAACCAGATGAGGCACGTGTGGAGGAGCTTTTATGGATACTGGGATTGATGGAGCGCCGTCATCATCTGCCGAGCCAGCTTTCAGGCGGGCAGCAACAGCGCGTGGCAATCGGGAGAGCGCTGATCGCCAAACCGATGTTGGTCCTGGCGGACGAGCCCACAGGCAACCTGGATTCGAAAAACAGCCAAGATGTTGTTGAACTCTTACACCGCGCCTCACGGCACTACCGGCAGACCGTTCTGATGATCACTCACAATGTACACTTGACGGATGCGGTGGACCGCGTGTTGCAGGTTTCGGACGGCGAGTTGCGCGATTGGGGAGGGATGCAGGAATGAAACGCTATCTGGACCTCATCCCGATCTCCGCCAAACGGCACCGGAGGCAAAGCCTTATGACGCGGCTGTGTATCTTTTTAGCTGTATTCCTTGTAACAGCAATCTTTGGGATGGCAGATATGGAACTGCGCTCTCAACGGCAACAGGCGATTATGGATGGCGGCAATTGGCACATTGCTTTCCGGGACATCACAGAAGAACAAGCCGCGCGCATTGCCGCCTGGCCAGAGGTGAAAACATCTTCCTGGTATGGCGTTGTGAATTATGATTGCGACGAGGGGTACACCCTTTCCGGGATCAAAACAGCCATCTGCGGCGCTGACCCCGCTTGGATGGGAATGTTCCCCGCTGTCCAGGTGGAGGAGGGTTCCTTCGATGCCGAAGGCAGCGGTGTACTGCTAACAGAGAACGCCCGCGCGCGCTTGGATGTACAGGTGGACGACTTCATCCAGCTATATACCCCGGACGGGCGAGTCCTAGATCTACAAGTCACAGGCTTTGTGACCAACACCGCCATGTTGGACCACGAGGACGCGTTCGGTTTGGTTATGAACACGCAGACTTTCCGCTCCTATTTTTCTGGAGATACGGCACAGGACGCAGATTCCGTTTATTATGTGCAATTTTCGCCGCTTTGCCGCATCTTACAGGTAGTAGAATCGATCAAAACAGAGCTGCATTTAACCGACGCACAAGTTTTTCCCTATGGAAAACTCTTGGGCTTAATGGGCCAAAGCGATGACCCCTTAATGCTGCGCCTGTATCTGACCGCAGCGGTACTGGCAGTCCTCGTGGCGACGGCCGGCATACTGATGATCGCCAGCAGCCTAAACAGCAACATCGCCCAAAGGATTTCATTCTTCGGTCTGTTGCGTTGCCTGGGGGCAACACGCAAACAGGTGGCGCGCTTTGTCCGTTTAGAGGCGCTAAACTGGTGTAAAACGGCAATTCCGCTGGGGCTTGCGGCAGGCACGGCACTCGTTTGGGTACTCTGCTCCCTGCTTGTGAAGCTCAGCCCCACCTATTTTGCCGGGATGCCAGCTTTTGGGATCAGTGGAATTGGCCTTACCTGTGGGGTTGTGATTGGCTTAGTGACCGTCCTGCTCGCAGCACGTGCGCCTGCAAAGCGTGCAGCAAAGGTCTCGCCTCTGTGCGCTGTCTCCGGAAATGCAACCCCCGTCTCGCCGGTACGCCGTGCAGCAAATACGCGCTTGTTCCGTGTGGACACTGCACTGGGGGTCCGTCATGCCACGGCCAGCAAAAAGAATTTCTTTCTGATGGTCAGCTCCTTTGCGTTCAGCATCATCCTATTCCTAGCGTTCAATATGGCGATAGATTTTATGCATCAGTCTATCACACCACTGCGTCCGTATTCCGCAGACCTGTCAATCATCAGCGCAGACCAAACCTGTTCCATCCCACCCGAGCTAGGACAGCATCTTGCAGAGGACCCGGTGGTCAAGCGTGTGTATGGGCGGATGTTTGCTTATGGGATTCCCGCTACCATTGATGGCCAAGAGGGGACTGTGGACCTGATTTCCTACGAAATCAACCAGTTTGGATGGGCCTCCGGCTCCCTCCTAGAGGGTTCCATTGATGAATCCCTGAACGGAAATGGACTCCTTGCGCTCTATGGCAACGGAACCACGCGCCATACCGGCAGCACGGTGACCGCAGACTTTGGGACGGGCACACAAACGCTCACCGTTTCAGGGGTACTGTCTGATTGCCCGTTCCAAAGCGAACCTGGTGTGGAAATCTTCATTTGTTCAGAGGGAACCTTCCGCACGTTAACTGGGCAGGATGGATACACAATCCTGGACCTACAGTTGAACGCAGATGCAACCGACGCAGACGTTGAAGCGATCCGTACCCAAGTGGGCAGCGGCACCACCTTCTCAGACGACCGGCGCTCAAACAGCGAGGCCATTGGCGCCTACTATTCGTTTGCATTGTTTGTTTACGGGTTTCTCTCTGTAATCGCTCTGATCGCGGTTTTCAACATTGTAAACAGCATCTCCATGAGCGTGTCCGCGCGGGTACGGCAATACGGCGCTATGCGGGCCATCGGTATGAGCAGCCATCAACTGATGCGAATGGTAGCGGCGGAGGCTGCAACCTATTCACTGTTTGGCATTCTAGTGGGTTGTGCAGTTGGGCTCCTAGCAAATTGGTTCTTATTCCGAATCACGGTTACGGCCAACTGGGGAATCCCGTGGTATATCCCATGGGCAGCACTGGGCTTGATTGTCCTATTGGTGGCATTCTCTGCCGCACTGGCAGTTCGCGGTCCCTCCCAGCGTATCCGCCGCATGTCCATCGTTGAAACCATCCACGCGGAGTAGCATTTCTCACATGCACATTCCCCTCTGATTGCCCAATGTCCCTAGAATTAAAGCGCCTACACCTTGCTTGGTCATCTGCTTTCCTCAGATTCCTGTCTTGAAAATCCTACCGATTGGAACAACAAACAACCCCCTCAAAGAATGAACAAAACGTTCATCCCTTGAGGGGGTTCTTTCGCTTGTTAGGATTTTTCAACACGATTCCCCATTTGTGGAACCGTTCACCGCACACTCCGGAGCCTCTGCTGGGACCGTTTCTTTGGGGTGCTCCTCCTTTGGCTTTTCCCGGAATGGGAGGATATATTTTTTCACGATCAGGCCCTCGTACTTGAGCTTAAACTGTACGCGCCCGAAAAAGCGGTGCTGGCAATGGCGGCAGATGAATTCTGCACGATAGCTCTTGTTTTTAAGCTGCCATTCACTTACACGGTGTGCCCGCCGCCCGCACACATCACAGTTAAAGAGCATGTCGCTGCGCTTGATCAGTGGGTTAGACAAGTCGCAGATCACTACGGTCTTAAATTGGATGCGACGGTAAAACTCTGCATCGGCCTCTTGCACAAAGGGGGCAAGGCTCTCCGGCGTATAAAGCTTTTGCAAGCAACGCAGCGAAAGCAGGCTATCTCCTAAAGCGCGATGATGATCAAAGCCGTCCTCATCGATCTCCAAAAGCTGGGCCGATGTGGAAAGTCCCATCTGCTGGGTTTTATCATAGTGGAGCATTTCCTCGCAGTACGCCTGCAAATTGACATAATACTGTAAAAACGGGATATGCTCATCGCCGCAGAAGTAACGGCAATTCTCGATTAGCGCAAGGATGTCGGACGTGCCCCAGGTCATAAGGACCGCGTCGCCCATCCATTTTTTAAAGCGGCTGATGACCTGCATATATTGTAGGCCGCCCGCGAGATCCTCATTCGTAATGCTTGTGAGCGTGCGGATCTTGCCGCTGATCTTCTTTCCCACCTGCGGCCGGACCAGCGCCTCAAAAGTGTCGATGATATGAAGCTGTTCGTCCACCTTGACCGCGCCGAACTCAATGATCTCGTTGATAAAGCTCTTGATGCGGCGGCTATAGGTTCCATTCCATTCCAGGTCGAGTATTACAAAATTCATAAGATCGGCCGTACCTCCAAGTGGAATTCCGCGCAGGATTATTTTTTCCGGCTTGCCATCTTCATGCGCGTTTCCTTATCAAGGATCTTTTTGCGCATACGGATGCTCTTGGGTGTAACCTCGACCAGCTCGTCGTCCTTGATGAATTCGAGGCACTGTTCCAAGCTGAGGATGCTTGGCGGGACCAACTTGAGCGCTTCGTCGGACCCAGCTGCACGGGTGTTGGTGACATGCTTTTTCTTGCATACATTCACTACAATATCTTCACTCTTAGGGCTGACGCCGACGATCATGCCTTCATAGACTTCCAGGCCGGGGCCGACAAACATACGGCCACGGTCTTGCGCTTGCCAAAGGCCATAGCCGGTGGTCTCCCCCGCCTCGTGCGCGATCAAAGACCCCTGCTGGCGGCTCTGTAAATCGCCCTTATAGGGTTCGTAGCAGTCGAACACATTGTTCATGATGCCGTTTCCGTTGGTGTCGCTGAGGAATTCCTGGCGGTACCCCATCAAACCACGCGCTGGAATTTTGAATTCCAGATGGGTCACGCCGGTGTCGCGCGTGCCCATATTGACAATTTCTGCCTTGCGGGAGCCGAGTTTTTCCATGACGACGCCGACGTAATTGTCCGGCACCTCAATCATGAGCAGTTCGATCGGCTCGCAGCGTTTCCCGTCAATCTCTTTATAAATGACCTGCGGGCTGGAAACCTGGAACTCATATCCCTGACGGCGCATCTGCTCAATCAGGATCGAGAGATGCAACTCACCGCGTCCACTCACCTTAAACGCCTCGGTGGTGTCAGTTTCCTCCACGCGCATGGCGACGTTGGTCTCAACCTCTTTGAACAGGCGGTCGCGCAGGTTGCGGGAGGTGACGTACTTGCCCTCGCGCCCTGCAAAGGGGCTGTTGTTGACCATAAAGATCATGGAAACGGTCGGCTCGTCGATCTTGACAAACGGCAAAGGTTCGATGCAGTCGGGCGAGCAAATGGTCTCCCCGATGTTCAGATCTGTGATGCCGGAAACTGCCACGATGTCGCCAAGCTTTGCGCTTTCCACCTCGACGCGTTTGAGGCCTTCAAACTGATACAGCTTAACAACCCGGACGTTCTTCGTGGTACCGTCGCGGTGGCAAAGCACGACATTTTCGCCGTCATGCACCTCGCCGCGCTCCACACGGCCGATGCCGATACGTCCCACATAATCGTCATAGTCCACATTGGAGAAGAGCACCTGTGTCGGGCCGTTCAGCTCACCCGTAGGCGCAGGCACTTCTTTGAGGATCATATCAAACAGCGGCTTCATGTCCTTACCGGGCACTGCGGGGTCCAGCGTCGCATAGCCGTCCCTGCCGGATGCATACACCACAGGGAATTCGAGCTGGTCGTCGTTGGCCCCCAACTCGATAAAGAGGTCTAAAACCTCGTCTACAACCTCAGCTGGGCGCGCACCGGGCCGGTCAATTTTATTCACTACAACGACAGGCTTTTTCCCAAGGCCCAAAGCTTTTTTCAACACAAAGCGTGTCTGAGGCATACAGCCTTCAAAAGCGTCCACCAGCAGCAGAACGCCGTCCACCATCATGAGGATGCGCTCCACCTCGCCTCCAAAATCGGCGTGACCAGGCGTATCGACAATGTTGATCTTTGTATCCTGATAGATGACCGCCGTATTTTTGGAGAGGATGGTGATGCCGCGTTCCCTCTCCAGATCATTGGAGTCCATCACACGCTCCGCAACCTCCTGGTTCGCGCGAAAAATGCCGCTCTGCTTCAGGAGCTGATCCACCAAGGTAGTCTTCCCATGGTCGACGTGGGCAATGATGGCGATATTTCTCAGGTCGTTTCTTACATCCATATATGATCCCTCTTCTTTAAAATTCACAAACGTTTATTATTATAACATACTCCGCGCAACAGTGGTATGGATTTTGTCATAAAATTTTCTATGGGGACGTGCGCAGTTTTTCTTCGTTTTGCACGGACGTGCCTTCTGCTAAAAACTATATTGCGTAGCTTTTCGAAAGCCATCGCTTGCGCAAGGCTTTCGAAAAACAAAAAAACGGCTCCTCACATTGTGAGGAGCCTAATATGGAGCGAACGACGAGGCTCGAACTCGCTACCTCCACCTTGGCAAGGTGGCGCTCTACCAGATGAGCTACGTTCGCATATCTTGCATCCGTTTTGCTTGGTGCGTGGATTATTATACGACAGCCTTTCCAGTTTGTCAACACCTTTTTCCAAATTTTTTTAAATGGATTTGAGCATCCTCCTAATAGGGTTTCCCATTTTGAGCTGGACATGCTATAATACAATATCATATATTATCATGTGTTGTACTTTTTTGGCATCATGTCATTTCGAATCGAACAACTGGAGGGAGCCATTTGTACTTACTCAACCTGGGCGCTTGGAACACAATCTTTGCTGTGCCGTGCGCCGTTGTGGATCAATATCTAAAGATTGCCAGCCCAAACCAGCTAAAGGTGCTGCTCTGGGTCCTGCGCCATGCGGACCACGGCTTTGAACCGAAAGAACCCGCACAGGCGCTTGGCCTTTCAGAAGATGCCGTCGAGGAAGCGCTGCTCTTCTGGCAGCAAGACGCCAATCTGCTGACAATTAACGGCGTGGAGATCAAACCTACAGCGGACGGGACGCAGGCGATTCCCGCAGATTCCCCTTCCCCCGCTGTGCCGGCCGTTGCTGCTCCTGTGCCAGAACCTCCTGCCAAGGCCAGGCCCGCATCGATTCTCACCCGCCCGCAAAAACCGGACAATGCATTCGTTGCCAAACGGATGGCGGAATCGGAAGAAATCGCTTATCTGATGCAGGACGCCCAACGCATCCTGGGACGGCTGCTGAGCAACGGCTGTTCTGCAACACTTTTAATGTTGCACGACGACTTCGGCCTCCCAGTGGATGTCATCTTGATGCTATTGCAATATGCGGCCAATGCAGGCAAAACAAGCACCCGGTATATCGAAAAGGTCGGTATGGATTGGGCGGAGGAGGAAATTTTTACCCATCAAAAAGCGGAAGAGAAGCTGCGCAAAATTGCGGAAAATGCCAAGGCGTGGCGCGTGGTGGAACAAACCTTGGGCATTGCGCACCGCTCCCCCACTGCCAAAGAAGAAACCCTTGCCGCTGCATGGGTCAACGACTGGGGCTTTTCCCCCGCGCTACTGCGCGAAGCATATGAGCGCTGCGTAGATACAAAAGGTCAACTGAGCCTGAGCTACATGAATGGCATCCTCTCCCGCTGGCACGAACAGGGCATTACGACGCTCCAGCAGGCACAAGAGGAGAAACTGCGCAAGGCCGCAGCCCGTAAGCAGGAATCTGCTGCAAAAAGCACCTATGACATTGACGAGTTCGAGCGCTCCGGCGCCTTCGATCATTTTAATGGGGAGTGACAGAAGTGGGATACAGCAAAGAGGTCTATCTGGCCGCAGCTACAGCGTTATCGGAACAAAAAGCACGCGCAGAACAGGAAGCGGAGGCACACCGCACAGAGCTGTACAGCGCCTTTCCGCGCGCAGGGCAAATTGAGAGAGAACTTGCCTCCACAGCCATCACCGCAGCGCGGGCCGTGTTGGGCGGTGCAAACGCCAAGGAACATTTGAGCCGTCTCAAAGAACGCAACCAAGCCCTCCAAAAAGAGTTGGACGGCCTTTTGGAGCAGGCGGGCCTTCCCAAAGACTTTCTAGAACCCCATTATGCTTGCTCCTACTGTTCGGATACTGGATATGTGGACGGCCATATGTGCAGCTGTCTAAAAAAGCGCCTGCGCGCAGAGGCGTATAAAAGTTTGAATGCACTCACCCCCCTCTCCCTCTCTACGTTCGAGACGTTCTCACTCGATTACTACTCCGAACAGCCGGAGGCATCTGGACGGTCGGAACGCGGGACGATGACGCGCGTCCTGGATGTCTGCATGACATACGCGCAAAACTTTTCGCTACATAGTTCCAATCTGATCCTGATGGGCGGAACAGGTTTAGGAAAGACTCACCTCTCGCTTGCAATTGCAAATACAGCGATTGCCAAGGGGTTTGGTGTGGTATATAGCTCTGTGAACAACATCGTCGCAAAATTGGAACGGGAGCACTTCGGGCGTGAAGAGGAGAATGACACCAGTTCGTTGCTACTCGACTGCGACCTCTTGATCTTGGATGACCTCGGGACCGAATTCCGCACAGCGTTTTCTGTTGCAGAGATCTACAACATCGTCAACACACGCCAGATGGCGCAAAGGCCCACGATTATCAGCACGAACCTGACCATGAAAGAAATCGAAGAGCGCTACACGGAGCGCTTTGCCTCGCGCATCTTGGGCGGCTATGTGCGTCTATCGTTCTGCGGGCGGGATGTTCGCCTACAAAAGCGGATGCGCGCCGCAGACCAAAGCAACCGCTGACCCTTCTTCCAAGGACGGGCCATTATTTTTCCATAGGCCACGGCAGTACCGTTTGTAGAGCGGCTGTTTCAAGGTACATCACCCATATACAAAACAAGCGCAGTTCTGGCGGAAATCCCTGCCGGAACTGCGCTTGTTCATACTCTGTCAACTACGGTTATTCCCCTGGAAATTATTACGCATCGCCGTAATCGCCCAGTGTGCCAAGGCTCTGCGCCTTTAAGTAAGCGTTGATAAAACCGTCGAGGTCGCCGTCCATCACGGCATTGATATTGCCCGTTTCAAAACCAGTCCGATGGTCCTTGACCAACGTATATGGCATGAAGACGTACGAACGGATCTGGGAACCCCAGGCGATCTCCTTCTGTACCCCCTTGATATCCTCGATACGCTCTAGGTTCTCACGTTCCTTAATCTCCAACAACTTGGATTTCAACATACGCATCGCAACGTCCCGGTTCTGATACTGGCTGCGCTCCACCTGGCAAGAGACGACGATACCGGTCGGGATGTGCGTCAAACGCACAGCGGAAGAGGTCTTGTTGACCTTCTGGCCGCCTGCGCCGCTTGCGCGGTAGACATCCATCTTGATATCGGCCGGGTCGATCTCAATCTCGATGGTGTCATCGATCTCGGGCATAACCTCCAAGGAGGAAAACGACGTATGGCGGCGGCCGGAAGCGTCAAACGGCGAAACACGCACCAAACGGTGCACGCCGCTTTCGCTCTTTAAAAAGCCATAGGCGTTCTCGCCCTCAATCAGAATACTGGCGCTCTTCAGTCCAGCTTCCTCGCCGTCCAGATAGTCCAGCGTGCTCACCTTAAAATTGTGGCGCTCTCCCCAACGGCAGTACATGCGATAGAGCATTTCCGCCCAGTCTTGGGCCTCTGTGCCACCTGCGCCTGCATGAAAAGTGAGGATGGCGTTTTTATTATCATACTCTCCGTTGAGCAGTGTGGAAAGACGCTGTGTCTCCAAGCTCTCACGAATATTTTTCAATTCGTCTTTGGCTTCTGGGAGCAAGGATTCATCCCCCTCCTCATTGCCAAGCTCAATCAGCGCCATCGTGTCATCATAAGCGGCGGTCAATTTCTCATACGCCGCAATTTTATCCTTAAGTGAGCTGGACCTCTGTAAAATCTTCTGAGAATTCTGCGCGTCATCCCAGAATCCCGGCATCGAAGCCTTTGTGTCCAGCTCCGCAATTTCGTTTCGCATACGTTCCAGGCCCAGCGCCTCAGCAAGGTCGTCGATTTCCGGGCGCAGCCCCTCCAGTTCCAGCCTTAATTCATCAAATTGCAGCATACTACCATCCTTAAACATTGATTTCATCTGTGGCAAACCAAACGTTTCCCGTCTAACTAAATTAGTATATCGGATTTTCCGAAATTTGTAAAGAGGCAGCGCACTGCACCACTTTATAGCGCAAGGAAGATACAAGGGATTTACTTTTTCCAATCCTATGCTATAATATAGGAAACAAGACGAAGGGGAGTGGCTTGATGTCGGCTATCTGCAAATGATCGGGCAATAAAAATGTTATCCATCTAAATAGGATGGGTTTTTTGTTGTGCGTTTTTTGCGGATTGTTGTGCAGGCTGGTCTCTTTCCAAATCTATTTTTGGCTGAATTTTTTTGTTGAATCCTTTTTCAATGGCATTGTACAAAAATTGTACAATGCGCTTTTATGCCCAACAAATTCGTCTAGAAAAGCGTACCGGATAACCCATCGTATCGAGGGTTATCCTTTTTTATTGTCCTGACACTGGTATCATACAACTGCATTCTATTGTGTTAAGGAGAATAAAATCAATGAACCGTGAAAACAAAAAGAAACACTTTAAAAAAGGGTATTATAAAACACATGCATGTACGGATAGCTTTACCTGTAAGCAGTGCGGACGCCTGGTGGTCTCTGCAGGAGCCGGAAGCGACCACCGCAACCACTGCCCGAACTGCCTTTCGAGCCTCCATGTGGACATAGAGCCAGGAGACCGCGCATCCGATTGCGGCAGTCTCATGGAACCTGTCGCGGTATGGGTCCGAAAAAACGGAGAGTGGGCGATCATTCATCGCTGCCGCCGCTGTGGAAAGCTTAGTTCCAATCGGGTAGCCGCAGACGACAACCCGATGAAGCTGATGTCCATCGCTATGAAACCCTTGTGTGAACCTCCGTTTCCACTAGAACGTATCGAGGAAATGACCGAACTGATGGCCGGGGACGGTACTATCAAATTTTGATTAGGGCGTTCCGGATGAAAGTTCATCGCCGGCCATCCTTCTAACGATTGAAAAGGCCTATTTTTGCTTCTCGAACCACATATTCACAAAATAAGCGGCCCCCAGCCTGGGGAGCCGCTCTATTTTTGCACTTACAGAAAAGGCAATGAGGCAATAGCCCGGTGAACGCCGGATAGAATCTTTAAGTTCTCCTGAAAAAGGTTCCTGCTTTGGGAACGTTTCTCAAATGCCAAATTCCTTTGCATAAATCACCGCTCCATGGACTGGCTTTGCATCCTCCCGCAGGCGGATCGCCAAAAAGTTTGCGGGTGGCATCCCTTCCGGGATCTCTATGCCGAACGATTCCGCAGGCAGATACCCACAGCGCGGATAGTAGGTTTCGCTCCCCAAGACCAATGAGTAAGCATATCCCAGTCTTCTGGCAATCTGGTGGCCTTCCTGAATCAAAGCGGTTCCAACGCCCCGCCTTTGATACGCCGGAAGCACAGAGAGCGGTGCCAGAACAAGAACGGTATCGCCTCCGACTTTTGCCTCTGTAAACAGGATATGGCCGACAATTTTGCCATCTATTTCTGCAACCAACGAAAGTTCTGGCACAAACGCCTCTCCCTTCCGCAGAGCGGCGACTAGATCCTGTTCGGTTCCATCGCTATGCTCTGCGGAGGCAAATGCCTGCTCCACAAGGGAATATACGGCCTCATAATCGTCCGGCCGTTCTGTTCGGATGTTCATGTTTGTTCCTCCAATCGCGTGTCGTATTGCCCATGGCCCCGCTCTTTCCGGCGTTTCCATCATGTTTCAAGCTTTTTGCCCTCCATGCTTGCTGGGAAAGCTTCTGGCCTTTATGAATGATCTTTATCCTACCACAGCCGCTGGCCTTTGACAAGGAGCAGAGGAACAACCAGGAAGTATGACTCAGGAGTCCATGGGCTGTTACGCTCTTTCGGGCTTAATTTCCCCCTAAAGCCGTATCCGATTCTTCGCCGTTGCCTTTATTGGAACTGCATTTTAAGTACTTAACAACCATTTACAGCTTTTCAATCCAGAATTTGGAGAGCGTTGCATGCAACAGCCGCGTCTTGTCCAGCCGGTTCATCAGATAAATTTTTGAAACGTCTTGGAACGGCTTGAGTGCCAGCATGTCAAACGGCGTATCCGTCGCAGAGCCGCCCTGCTTTGCCACCAAAACGTCACTCAGCACGATGTTTCCATTGTCGTTTGATACAGCGCCGTCAAACGCGGCGGTGGCTACATTGTTACAAGTGATGTCCATAGTCATATGGGTCATGTTCAGCATATATTCATAGTCGTTGTACAAGCCGCCATTGTTGCTGTCCCTCTCGATGCGCAGCTGTGCTGCGGTTGGGCTGTTATAGTAACAGTCCAGAATGACCGTGCCCTCGTTGTCTACCAATTGGAAAAACCTCGATCGGTCCCAGGTGCTTGCAAAGCCGGCATACTCCATGTGCATCCGGAATCCGTTTGTGCATTCACTCAAATCGAATCCGCTGATCGTCACCATCTCCGTGGAGGAACCCGAAGCCGTCGTTTTGAGTCCGTTTTCGGTAAATCCAGACGTCTCATCCCAGGCGAACCCCTCCATGGTACAGGTCGCATTTCCCGTGGAATCCTCCACCGACGGGTCGTCATTGGAACCCGTGGTAAAGTCGAAATAACAGAGATACTCCGGCGTCTCTTCCGCTGTTACAGGAATACTCACCGAAGCACCGTTCCAGTCAAGCGCAAGGTTCAATGTGCCGGAACCCGCCTCGGAAGCCGTCACCGTGACGGTCGCGCCGGACGGGACAGCACTTCCCGCCAGCCCAGTGAGCGCTGCTGTATAGTCCAGCTCCACATTCGCTGTGTTGGGGACATAGGAGACGTGGACCTCCTTCGCCTGTCCCACCTGCAAATCCAGCTTAGAAACATCCGCCGCGATGGATTCCGGGAGTATTTGTCCGGAGATCGCGCTAGTCAAAAAGGTCACCGTATCGGACAGCACTTCTTCCCCGCGTATACCGGTTACGGTGTACACTTCGGAGGCGTTCACAAATGCCACCGGATCGAACTCCCAGACGCAGCCACATTTCACCGGCGCATACAGCGTCTGAACCGGTTCCCCGTCCCGAGAGAGCGTGAGCTGTTCACAGTTCGAGTACACTTTTATTTTTATAGTAGCCGTCTCCCGCAGGCGGAACCGGCGGCTAGTGATGTAACAGACAGGTTGATCCGACCACGCCGCCTGATAGAGGTAGTATATATCTTTTTTTGTTTGACGGTCGCGGGTGATCAGGCCCTTGTCATTGAGGAAAGGTGTACCGCCCTCGTTGCGGTTGGACACAGCAAAGTCGTAGAGGAGCCAAGCCGCGGTATAGACCAGCCAAGGGCGCTCTTGGATCTGCGCGAGGTATGCCTCGTGGAACAGGTTAGCATATTCTTCATCGTGCCGCGCGCCGCCAGATCCGGTCTCGGTGGTCTCCATCGGATTGTCCGAGTGTGTATTGGGATTGTTGCCCGCACCATACTCTCCAACTGCCCAGAATTTCTGTGTTCCAGTGCGATAGGCATCCATCTGGGTACCAAACTGATTAAAGGTACCGCCATACCATCCTTTATATTCATTTGAAGCGATAAAATCCGCCTGCCAATCATCTGGATCAGAACCGTCGAAGGTAGGCCCATAGGCGGTGAAGCCCACATAGCGCGTAGGGTCCAGCATCTTGGCTAGCGCGTAGAATTCGTTATTCCAGGCCACCGCCATCTCAGAAGAAAACCCGCCCTGTGGGGTCCCACCGGAGTTCCAATGCGTGCAATTGAGCTCATTGGAGAGGCCCCAGAACACGATGGACGGGTGGTTGTAGTAATTCCGAATCATGCTCCGCAGGTTTTGTTCAATGCTGTTGTGGTACGCTTCGGAGGCATCTGGACCAAGGTGATTAACCCATGGAATCTCTGTCTGTACAACCAAGCCCAATGCATCGCACTGTTCAAACGCATAGGCATCGTGTGGATAATGGGCAAGGCGCACAAAGTTGCAGCCCAGCTCTGCAATGTCCGCGTAATCGGCATGAAATTGTTCTTGCGTCATCGCGGACATCGCGCCGGGATAGTCTTGGTGCAGCGCTACGCCACGCAGCGGGTAGGGACGGCCGTTGAGTAGGAACCCCTGCTGCGCATTTATAGAAAAATAACGGAAGCCAATGCGCACGCTCTGCTCGTCCACCTTGTCAGGGGCTGCAAGCTCCGCCTTGACCACATACCTGTATGGATCTTCTATGCCGTCCCAGAGGTGTGGGTTCGCAATCTGCCCGTCATAGGATACAACTTGCAGGGTATGCGCAGGGATCTCCGCTAGCACCGTCTCCTCCGCTACGGTTGCACCCTCCGTATCGCATACGGTGAAAGTCACCGCCGCTTGTACGCTACATCCCGACCGGTTGTTTACCGCTGTTTCTACTGTAAAAGCAGCGGCTTGCTCGGAAATATTGTTCTGCGTCACGTGCATCCGGTCCATACCATATGCCTGCGGATCAAAGGAAACGCGCCCAACCCGGCACAGATAGACCTTTTCATGAAGCCCGTTGTTGAGGTTAAAATCCCCGGACACTGGGATCACGTCCTCGGACGGGGAATTGTCGCAGACGATCAAAATCTCATTGCTCCCCTGCGACAGATAAGGGCTTATGTCCACGATGTTCGGCGTGTAGCCGCCTGGATAGGCGTCACAAAAACGGCCATTGACATAAATCTCGCTGGATTGCCCCGCCGCACAGAACACCAGCACAAAGTCGATTGCCGCATCCTCCCGGCTGACAAAAAGATCTTTCCGATAGTACGCCTTCCCGCGGTACATCGAACCGCTCATTCCATCGGAAACATTACAGGTGTGCGGGATATTAACTGTTTCCCAAGAGGACTGGTCTTTGGAAAAAGCCCAGCCTTCGCAGAAATCCACGATTTCGTACGGCACAGCGCTGCGCCCAAACAGTTCCTCCACCGCGTCCCGGATCGCCACCATCCGCGCTTCATACGCCGCAAATTCCGATGGGAGCGGCGAAGGCGCCGACTCCACAGAATTAATGCTACATTTGACATGGAGCATCAATTGGGCGGATTTTTTGATCCGTCCATCCGGAGCCGATGCACGCAACTGCGCATAGACCGGCCCGTCTTCTATCAGATAGGCCCGCCGGATAGGAATCCGCAGCAACAAGTCCCCATCCAACGCTTCCGGCTCTACCGCCCAAATATCTTTTTGTCCTTTTCGCTGGACATCCAGAAAAAAATCCCAACCGGCATATTCCAGCCCAGACATCTGGATATCCAACGTACGAACACCGTTCTCCCCCGCGTAACCGATGTCACATTCCTCATCCGCAGCGGTAAACGTCCAATCCTCATTTAAAAGAATCATGTTACTCCTCCCTTATTTTCCTACTTCAGGATGTCTTATTCCCCTTCATCGCACGCATGGCGTCCACCGCTCCATTGCTTGCTAAGCTCACCAGGAGCGCATTGAGCGGCACCAACGCCCAGACGGTCCAAGGCTGCATCCACCCCCCTGTGGCCGCGGTTGTAACCGCCAGCAGCACCAACGCGATCAGGAAACTAAGCCATTGCGTCGGCACCTTTTTAATAATGCTCTTTAGCAATTGGGTAAATAGGCCTGTACATGCGGTTGCGCCCGCAAAGGTTCCCAATGTCCCCCAACTTAAAAAGCTGTTCATATCCACGAAATACCTCTCCTCCCCAAAACATTCCAATAAATATTACGCGAACCTCTACTGAATATTGTGGCCCTCATCCTCCTCGTGTTTCCTTTTTATTTAGACAATCTGGGCGACAAACCGTTTGACCGGACGTCCTCCAGGCGAGGTGGTGTAGATGCCCGCCATATCCCCTGGTTTGCCAATCGGTACAATTGCTGCCAGCTTGTCCTCCCCGCGGTTGATCGGTACGATGGTCACCACATCTCCCGTCCCTGCGGTCACCTGGAGTTTTGTTGCATTGGTTCCAGAAAATTTTGCCGTATAGTAACCGCCGCGTTTGATCTGTATGGTTCCACTGGTATCGCTTTGCACCTCCTTTTGCTGAAGCCCTTCTAAGATGGCATCGAACGGGAACCGCTCACCAGGACAGTCCGGTTTTGTTTTCGGATTGATTTCGCTATGCCCTACAATATATTCCCGCGTCGCTGGGATGGTGACTCCATAAAGGCGTTTGACCTCCGTAATGATGTACCGGTGCAGTTCGATACTTGCTGTAAGCTGTTCCGGAGTCAAGGCTCCTCCGCTTACGCAGACATGTTCGATGCTAATGGTATAATAATTGGCATTGGTACACCGGTTTCGCACCACCGCAAGGGTGGAATGGCCGTAGTATCGGCTATCCGACGGGCTTATGCTGGTACCGTTGGCCCATGCCGCACGGTCGAGTGCCACCAATTGGTAAATCGCGCCATCTTTGTCGATGACGAAATGGGCCGAAGCTTCTCTTTTAGGGTCGCACAGCGTGGCGAGTGCTCCCGCCGCTGTGCTCCCCGCGGTGATGTGGTTGACAATCCGGTCCGGCTTCCAACCGTACCGGCTCCCGTAGTTCGGGCTTGGATGTTGTTGAATCGTCATGCATGTTCCTCCCTGTACTTGATAGCGTTTCGCCGCATGTAACGCAGCAATCAGCTGCATATATAAATCACTGCGTATTTGGCGCAGCTGCATAGTGTATCCGTCTTCCTCTCTGCACACCGCGAGACGGGCATTCACTGCGGCAATCTCCGCTTGATACTGTGCGATGCTCTCTTCGAATATCTTCCTCACCCCCTGAGGCAAACTTTTGTTCTTTGATTTGACGCATTCGCGCTTGCTCTTGTTTCTCCGGCACACGGATTCCGTCAAGGACCTTCTTGTGCAGGCGAACCGTTTCCTGTAAAGAAAGATGCAAATGCTCTGCAATTTCCTCCCAGGTCTCTCTGCACAGATAGCGCCGTTTCAGGAGTTCCTGGGACTGCTGGCCCGGTGTTGTCCGGATCACATCCAATAGCTCCTGCTTGATGGTGAGAAGCTCGTCAATTTTCCGGTTGATTTCCATCTCCGTGGCGCGATAATGGCGCAATGCTTGGACTGCCATCCCTGGAATCCGCACGGCGCAGGCCCGCCAGGTGGTTTGTATGTCACACAAGCGGTCAATCTTTTGGTCCAGATAGAGGTAACGCTCCAAAAAAGCTTGTTTCTCATCTGTTTTCAATGATCAATCCTCCCCTTTCATTCTTTTATGAGGCACATGATTTCACCGCTTTTTTCATACAATACCGTTAAAGGAGTTGATATTATGAAAATCCGGTGGAAACCGCTTCTCATTCAGTTCGCTATCAGCTTGGGTGTGGCTGGGCTGTCTGCGCTTTCTACGATGAATTCCATGGAACTCTACCAATCGCTCAACCGGCCGCCGCTCTCCCCTCCCGGCTGGCTGTTCGGCGTTGTTTGGACGATCCTTTTTGTCCTAATGGGTCTTTCTGCATACCTGGTTTGGATCACTGATTCCGAGGACAAAAAGCCTGCCCTGCGGCTCTATGGCATCCAACTGGCTGTGAATTTTGTCTGGTCAATTCTATTTTTCTGCCTGCAAGCCTATTGGTTTGCTTTTCTATGGCTACTTTTGTTGTGGGTGCTGATTATCGCCATGATCATCGCGTTCATGAAGGTCTCATTCCCAGCGGCAATGCTCCAAATCCCCTATCTCCTCTGGGTGACCTTTGCGGGGTATCTCAGCCTATTTGTCGCCCTGCTCAACTAAACCGTTTCGTTTGTACAGCCCCAAAAGCATCCTGGTACAAATGCGTCTTAGGATTTCTATGGCGGACGATCCCACATCTTTTGTTCCATCATTCCCCCGCTCCTCTTTCCTAAAAGGGATTGATCATGGATATTTGCCCTTGCTGTCAACCGATAACCCTCTGGGCAGTAGGCGGCGCTTCCGTCCTTCCGGCTAAAAACAGAGCTTATGCCGTATTTCGATCCAGATGCCGTCTCCCCGAAGGGCACCCCTTCCAACCCGTATTTCAGGCAGGCCCCGTGAGCAAATAAAGCCATCCCCCGGTTAGTGGAATGATTGCCAGTCCCCAAATCACGGTTTCCTTCCCAATAGCCAATCCACGGACACATGGAGCGCATCCGCCAGCGGCCCCAGCTCAAAATCGAGCACATGCCGCGTCTGCCGCTCCATATTGGAAAATCCTGTCGGGTAGAGCTCTATGCCATTTTCCCGTATCTTTTCCAAGACATCTTGCCGTTTCATTCTTTGCGCGATTCGCGCCAATTTCATTCGTTTGCCAATCAGATTGTTCTTCTGAACCATCTTACATCCCTCCAAGATATTGATCGAATGGCTTGTGCTAAAAAAATCGAGTTACATGCTTTTGTTTGCCGTTTGTCTACCACTTGCTCTATTCAGTTGAAGCGTTTGTTCTGTTACGATTTTGCAAAAACATCTTTTTAATATATCTATAGTATAGTACATTTGTTCGCTATTTGCAAGCCTATATCGAAAATTTGTTCTGTTTCATGTAAAAAAATTAGGCCCCGTTTTTACAGGACCCAATTCCCAATTTTAATTATTCCTTCTTTTCCATTGCTTTATCCATGGCTGCCTTAACCGTCAACGTGCGGCGATGGCGGTTATTCTCCGCCAATATTTCCTGAATCTGCCGGTTCGTAAAACCGATTTCCTCTTGGAAGGCCCGTGCTGAAACACGCAATGCACCGTGCCCCAGAATAATGAGCTGTTCGGCTGCATCGGAGGTGGCCACCCGGACACGGTACTTCTTCGCAATCTCATAAGTGGTCTTTTCGATGTAAGCATCCGCGGTTTCGGCCTCCTTGGTGTATACCACATAGATATTGTGATAACGGCTCACCTCGCCCACCCCGCCCGGCACCTTGTAGGCATCGAAGACCAAAATTACCTCGCATTTATGAAAGCCTTGGTAATTGCTGAGCAGATCCATCAACACCTGACGGGCTGCGTCGATATTGTCCTTGGCAAGCTCTTTGAGTTCCTCCCAAGCAAAAATGATATTATATCCGTCCACCAGCAAAAATTCCGGCCGGTTGTCCCGCGGTGGCACCGGCCAAAGCTCGCCGGCGCCCGCCGCTTCGCGCTCTGAACGTGGCCGGATCGCCTTGGGCTTAATCTCCCCATATGTGCGCTCAAAGATCGCTTGCAGTTCTTTGTCCTGTTCCAAGCCGCCGGAATACACCACCGCCCGCGGGGAAGCGGCCGCGCCTTCTTCTACAGCTTGCCCGGGCGCTTCCAGATCAAGGCCCTCCAGATGCATGTGATCCCGCACCTGATCCCACTTCACCACAAATCCTGCCCCATGGCTGCAAAATACCGAATCGGCAGGGTTATCTAGATCCTGTTCGCTGTTGTAGCCGACCGCCTCCACAACCTCTTCCTGATTGTGGCATACCTCATACCCTTTCAGCGTGCAAAACAGACGTCCCTGCCCGCGGGTATATGCGGCAACCTCCGCTGCATAATCCCGCATATTCGCTACCGGCGCAGAGCCAGTCAGCACTGCATCATTTCCCAGCGTTTCCGGAGGAGAGATCGTCCCGGCCATGCGTTGTACATCCGACATCGCACGCCCCACATATTCGGCGGGCAGTTCCAAGCGGAAATTGTACCACGGTTCTAAAAGGACACTCTCTGCACACATCAAGCCCTGCCGCACCGCACGATATGTTGCCTGCCGGAAATCGCCTCCCTCCGTGTGCTTCTCATGCGCGCGTCCAGCCACCAATGTGATCTTCATATCCGTGATGGGGGAACCGGTGAGCACGCCCCTGTGGACCCGTTCCTCCAGATGCGTGAGAATTAAGCGCTGCCAGTTGCGATCCAGAACATCCTCGCTACACGCTGTGCCAAATTGCAAACCGCTCCCCCGCGCTCCTGGCTCCAATAATAAATGGACCTCCGCATAATGGCGCAGCGGTTCGTAATGGCCCACACCCTCTACCGGAGCAGTTATGGTTTCCCGGTAAACAATATTTCCCGCGCCAAAGGCCACATCCAAGCCAAAGCGTTCCCGGATAATCCGCTGCAAAACCTCCATCTGTACTGCGCCCATAAGCTGGATATGAATCTCCCGAAGCTGCCCGTTCCAAACAATATGAAGCTGTGGATCTTCCTCCTCTAACTGGCTCAATTTCTGCATAGCGGTGTGGGGGTCATACCCATAAGGCAATAGCACTTGATACGTTAACACCGGCTCAAGGACGGGCGGCTCCGAGGACGCTTCCATGCCCAACCCTTCACCGGGATAGGTCTTGCTTAAGCCTGTCACCGCACAGACGGCCCCAGCGAGCGCTTCATCCACCGCCTGATATTTTGCGCCCGAATAGATGCGAATCTGGTTGACCTTCTCCTCCCAGACCTTTTCCTCCGGCAGGTCGGCCCTGCGGTTGCTCAACAACGCACGGACCTTGAGGCTTCCACCTGTCACCTTTAAATAGGTGAGGCGATTCCCCTGTGGATCCCAAGCGATTTTGTAGATTTTTGCGCCAAACGCCTCCGGGTAGGTTGGGCAGCGCGCATATTGCTCCAACCCATGTAAGAAGGCGTCCACACCATCCAACTTCAGTGCAGAACCGAAAAAGCACGGGAACAGCTTACGCTTTAAGATTAACCCGGCAATTTCACTCTCTGTCACTTCCCCGCGCTCTAAGTAACGGTTGAGCGTATCCTCATCGCACATAGCAACGCTTTCCAAAAAATCCGCCCCGCTCTCCGCGCTGAAATCCACGCAACCGCCGTCAAGACGTGCCTGAAGCTCGCCCAACAGAGTAGCACGATCTGCGCCAGGAAGATCCATTTTATTGACAAACAGGAACGTTGGAATCCGATACCGCTTGAGCAGATGCCAGAGCGTCAACGTATGGCCTTGGACGCCATCCGTCCCGCTGATGACTAGAATCGCATAGTCCAACACCTGCAACGTCCGCTCCATCTCGCTGGAAAAGTCCACGTGTCCGGGCGTGTCCAACAGTGTAATCTCCCATTTGCCCAAGGGCAAGATCGCCTGCTTGGAAAAAATAGTGATGCCGCGCTCACGTTCTAAGGTATCGGTGTCCAGGAAGGCATCCTGATGATCCACCCGTCCAAGTTTTTTGAGGCATCCGCAGCGGTAAAGCATTCCCTCTGAAAGGGTGGTCTTCCCCGCGTCTACGTGTGCCAGGATCCCAACGGCCAATTTTTTCATAGATTGCTTTCTCCAATATCATTTTCTTTGGATATTCCCCGTGCAAGCCGTCCAAAGATTTTGCCGATATCTCCGCATTCATGCGAATGCACTTTTGATCGGATTCCTGGACAAAACCGCCTGGCGGACTCTGCAACATACTCCTCCAACCGCAGGAACCGGTGAGACGTTTCGCAAAACCGAACTTTGCCCGCAATGTGAGGTCAGTGCAGTAATTATAACACATTTTTCTCCCCGATGGAATGCGCAGCCCCTGTGAAAGACAAAGGCTACGAGGAGATTCCTTATGGCTCTAAACCAGCTGGAATCCCTCTACTACATTTCTCCAAGCATACTATCCGATTCTGCGAGTGCATGGATCTTTTGGATGGACTTAAAATGAAGGTTGATCCAATTGACAAACCGTCCAGCCACGATTGCGGACACCACCGTTCCAATTCCGACTCCATTGAATTTTTGGAAAAACAGCAAAGAGAGGATTCCAGCAATCACAATCAATGTAACATCAAAATAAACCTTAACTGTCCCAAATTTAATTTTTGTTGTTTGGGCAAGCGCGCGAACGATTCCTTCCCCAGGGACTACAAGTACGTCTGGCGCCACTTCGATACAGATCCCCAGTGCCAAAATCAAACATCCAAACAACAGGCTCAGGATACGGAGCCACAATGCCTCTGGCTGGAAAAAGGAAAGTGCGCTCATGCTTAAATCGATCAACCCACTGAACAGCACATTCACTAAGATCTGAAAGAACTGGATTGGATGGAAATCCTTCTTCAAGAGGACAACCTGCAACAAAATAAAAAGGATATTAAATAAGAAAGTCCACATTCCAAAACTGATGGATGGGAACTCTAAGCTAAAGACATAAGGGATGCTGGAAATCTGGGAGGTCCCCATAGCGCTTTTTGTGACAAATGCAATGCCAAACGAATTGATCGCAACACCTAAAATAAAAAACACATAACGATAAATCCACTTTTTCATTCAGACTCCTCCTCTAAATTTGTAATCAATAAGCGTAAGGTATGTAAAAACTGCTGTTGCTCGTCCGGTGGAATTCCTCGAAATGCCTTCGTATCAACATCTATACAAATGGCTTTCACCTGCTTGGCCAGTGCCCTTCCCTGCTCTGTCAAATAGATATGGGATGCACGCTTATCGGATGGATGTCCCTTCCGATAAACCAAATTTTGCCGTTCCATACGGACGAGCAAATTAGCGATAGTGGATTTGTCGATGACACATCCTTCCCCGATCTCCTTCGCCATCACCCCGTCCTTTTCCAGCAAAAACTCCAAAATCTTTGGCTGCCCAGGGAAAAGACCCAAAGCCAAAATCTGTTGTAAAATAGCCCGGTTACTATAGTAGAATCCCTTCCGCAGCAAAACATGCAATTCTCTATCTAGCATCATTTCATCTCCATATAGTTTTAATTCAAACTATATAATAGTATAAATTCATGCAATCGATATTGCAAGATCCTTTTGGAATTTTAGGTTAGGGGCCATATAAAACATACGTTGCCTATTGTTTTGTTCCCATTAAACAAAAACACATTGGAAGGCTGGCGAATTCTCCCAGCCTTTCAATGTGCTTTACCCACAAAAATATGCAGCGAAAAACGAAGCCATTCCTCTTATTGGAGATTATATATGTATGGATTTACGGAAGTTTGTTATATTCTTCCGGATCAACTGGCTCTAGCCACTCCGTTTTGGAACCTTCTCCCGGCACATCGATTGCCAAATGGGAAAACCAGCTGTTTGGAGCTGCCCCGTGCCAGTGTTTTTCTTCCCCGATTTGGACGACATCTCCCGGTAACAATTCCCGTGCAGGTTTTCCCCATTCCTGATAATAGCCCCGGCCTCCCGTGCACAAAAGGATCTGGCCCCCATGGACATGCCGGTGCCAGTGATTCCGGCAGCCCGGTTCAAAGACCACATTTCCCACACTCACGCCCGTTGTAGTCAACATCTGCAAATAGCTGGTTCCATCAAAATACTGACCAAACGAGTTGATCCCTCCAATCTCAAATACGGAAGCCGGCCCTAATGCTCTTTTCATCTCTTCTTTGTTCAACATCCATACCTCCAATCGAAATTCTTAACCCTAGTATACAACTTAGAGTAAACTCAAAGTCAAGGCTTTTCCATACCGCCCTTCAACCTTCCTTTTCTTCACGTTTTCCTTTGATCCTGTAAAAGGAACAGCTCTTTCCCGGCATCGCTATGAAAGAGGCTTCGGACATATACACGTTCCTCCTCGGAAAGAGGTTCCTCGTAAGCATTGACAATAAGATCCGCTTCGATCAAAAGTTGGAGCAACTGGGAATGTGGCCCTGTATAACAGTGGTGGTTGACAACCAACTCCAGGACGCGCGGCAGATAATCGGGCGGATAACCAGCTTGTTGCAAGAAATCCCGAACCAGACCTGGCGCTTCTTTTTGCTGGTTTGCTTGGCAAGCATCTCCTTTATACCGCTCTTTGCAATACTTAATCGGGATATCATGAAGAATCGCCGCAGCCTGTAAGATCTGCCGTTCTTCTTCCCCTAACCCAGAACACTCTCCCAAGAGCTTGGCTAAAGCGTAAACTTTTAAGATATGTTGGGTCCTCCGCGGATGGCCCTCCTCATAGAGCAAAGCATCCAGCAGAAGTTTTGTTTCAGGTTTTTTCATCTTTCTCCACCTCCTCCAACCCAAGCACATGGATTTCATCTATTTTGGGAGAGAGGAACCGCACATCCCCAGAACGGTTTTCCGCCGCAATCCCTTTACAGAAAAAGATCTTCATATGAAAAAAGCAGCAGTAGGTGGGGCTGCATATCCTATACCCAGAAGCAGATGTACCTCCTATTTTGTACCCATAGTGGTGTCCACATGTTGCGACCGGCCTTGTTGCCCCCTACTCTCAGAGACTTCATGGGCGTTTCTTCTAAAACCAGTCGCATGCCGGTTGAAATGTTTTCTTCTATCTATTTTATTGTACCACTGGCCAGCATGCGGATCAAGTTCCCATTCAGCCGTCCTCACAGGCCAAAAGTATCCCAACGGAACGCATGGGAGACATGCATATTCGAATTCCATACGCAAAATCCCCAACGCGCCTCGCAAAAGAGAGCCGCTTGGGGCATTTCTGCCTTTTATTGTAGGGATATCCCTTTAATAGGTGCGCAATGGAAGGTATTCTGTCCGCAGCAGTTCCTGGATACGCTCCAGATCCGGCACCAGGACGGCCATCCCACGGATCATCGCATCGTAATAGGTTTGATCGGCAGGGACCCGGTATGATTGGATCTCCATGGAACGCAAGCCTGGGAAAAGCGTGCCCATCAAGGCGAGAATTTGCCCATCTGATAGATCCGTGGTTAAAGACGGCAGCATCGCATTCAGAAGAGCTGTGATCTCGGATAAACCTAAGTCTTTCATTTTCTTAAAGGCCGCTTCCAAAATGGCCCGCTGCCGCGCCGTCCGGTAAAAATCATTGTCTATGGCCCGGATGCGGGCATATTCCAAAGCCATTTCCCCATCCAAATGATTTTTCCCGGCAAAGGTTCCCTTTCCAAGATAGTTTGCCTCTTCCGCAGTCAAAACAATGTCCACACCTCCTAAAACATCGATCACCTTTACAAACCGCTCAAAATCTACTTCGATATTCCCATCAATGGTAATGCCGAAATTCTTGAACATCGCATCATCTAGGAGTGGGAACCCCCCAAAATAATAGGCCGCATTCAAGCGGTTGTCGGAGTACCCGCCCGGTATCTGGACATACAAATCGCGCATGAAGGAAATCAAAGAAACTTGGTTCGTCTTTGGGTTAATGCTGCACAAGATCATTGTGTCCGACCGCTGGCGGCCCTCGCCCTTCCTGCGATCCTGTCCAACAAGCATGAGATTGATGAGTTGTTCATCCTTTAATGGTTCTACAGGGGCCCATAGAATCTCATTAGAATCCATCGGGCG
This sequence comes from Anaeromassilibacillus sp. 1001302B_160321_C8, assembly GCF_015554745.1. Lineage (NCBI taxonomy): Bacteria > Bacillati > Bacillota > Clostridia > Eubacteriales > Acutalibacteraceae > Anaeromassilibacillus > Anaeromassilibacillus sp. 1001302B_160321_C8. The sequence continues at coordinate 193,877 of NZ_JADNJD010000003.1, forward strand.
TTCTACTCCTGAGTTGGTTGTTTCCGGCGGCAATTCATCCACTTCGAAGTCCTCATCCTCTGGAGAGATCGTGGAAACAGTGGATTCGTCCACCCGGTTGATCTTATTGAGATAGTGCTTGGCAACCAGTATCCCTGCACCAAATACGATTAGCAAAACTAGGAGTATCCCTCCGACGGTCACAGCGGCTTTCTTCCAGGCGGCCATATGCTCCTCCTTTTCTCTTAAGCTCCGCAGAACAGCATGTTTTCTGCTACGCATCGCGTTCATCCCATGCAGGGGAGTACCGATCTGCTCCTGCGTGTTATCCAACTAAAGAAATAGGTTACCATCGATTTCCCTATACCCTTTTGGCATTTTTCGGTTATCCTTATTCTCCCCGGTTTAAAGCCGGAATTCCTCTGGTGCTTTTTTCCAAGTCTTCCTTGCATCTGTTTTCCTCCAGTCCATACTTTCAGGCAGATCAATTGATCATCGCCATATAAAGGCGGTAATCTCTCGCATATGGGTTTGTTGGGATTGCTATGCGTCTGGCTCTTTTCAACAGTTACTTAATTTGATCGATACGGCCCGACTGGATTGCCGCAAGATGACCAGCAATTTTTTCTTCTGGCCAGTCCCACCATCGAGTTGCCAACAGCGCTGTGATTATTTCGTTAGAAAAGCGCTTTCGGATAGGTTTAGCTGGCACACCGCCCACAATGGTATAAGGCGGGACATCTTTTGTTACAACCGCCCTGGTCCCAATAATGGCACCATCCCCTATGGTAACTCCAGCGAAAACTACGGCTTCATATCCAATCCATACATCATTGCCAATAACAATGTCCCCTTTGTTATCCCATGCCCTGGTTATACGGCTGACATCAAGTCCCCATTCCTCAAAGAAAATGGGAAAAGGATAAGTTGCGAGCGAAGCCATGCTATGGTTGGCGCTATTGAATAAGAAACGGGCACCGCAGGCGATGGAGCAAAATTTGCCGATAATCAGCCGATCATGGTTAATAGGATAATGGTAAAGAACATTATTCTTTTGGAAATCAACAGGATCCTTTACAAAATCGTTATACATGGTATAGTCACCTACGATAATGCTGGGATCAGTAATAACATTTTTTAAATATACGGTTTCTCGATCTTGTGACCGAGGATAAATTTTTTGCTTGTCCATCATAATTTTCTATCCTCCTTAAAAATTAAGTTACTCATATGAATAACAGATCGATTGACTTTTGGCATTCACTAAAGTCTCCTATTTGCATTTCGGGCAATACAATGGGAATTGATACATTTTGTATCATGACGCATTTTAAGTCTGGTCTAGGCATAAAAGCCATCCCAACCATCAAAACCTTTCTCCCTTGTTGCTTGATTGGATGAGCGTTTTTCGTTCCCACTTTTTACTTATAAAATAGAGTACGCCCACAATAGCAGGCAAGATTGGCGAAAGTGCCTGGCCATAATAAATGCCAGAAAATCCCATGTGAAGTGTAAAAGCCAAAATCCAGCTCACAGGCAAACGCACAATCACTGCGTCCAGTAAAGCGTTAATCATGGCGACATTTGCCGCGCCAACACCAATAGCAAAGGAATCTAAGGTATACATGGCGGCATAAATCAAGCTATTGATACCGCAACAGATACGCAAATAGTAAATGCCATCACTTATTACTTCCGGGCTAGTGCTGCCAAAAAGCAAGATTAAGGGTTCAGCAAAAAGCTGTATGCCAATTACGGCAACGAATGTTACAGAAACATTCATCACTAAACTGATTTTTACTACCTTTCGGGCGCGCTCCATTTGCCCAGCCCCCATACACTGGCCTATCATCGCTGTTACCGCCTGTCCAATAGCCCAGCAGGGCATACCAGCAAAGGTGTTGATTTGCAACCCCACATTAGAGGCAGCAGATACAGCCATACCAAACTGATTGAGCATACCCGCCACAAGCAGATAAGCGGTGTTGACCACGACCATCTGAATTGCTGTGGGCAGGCCGACTTTCACAATGGCGGCCAGTTTATCCCATTGGAGCGTAAACCCCCTATGATTTCTCATAGAGGAAAATATCTTGTGCCGCTTCAAATAGAATAAAGAAATCACAAAGGAAATTCCTTGCGCAGCAATCGTTGCGTAAGCTGCTCCTGCCGTTCCCATTCCGAAAGGTCCCACCAAAATAATGTCTAAAACGATATTGATAATGGTAGCAATTCCCACAAAATAGAGGGGAGATTTCGAATTTCCAAGCCCTTTGAGCACAGAGCAGACAGCATTATATCCAAAGACGAACACCGTCCCACAGCAAATGATTTGCATATAGTCGCAGGCATCTTGATATGCGTCTGCTGGGACATTTAACATCTTGAATAACGGTTGGTAGATTGCCAAACTCACAATCGTTACAAGCAAAGAAGATACCAGCGAGAGCAAGGCCAACATTTGAAAGGACTCCGCTTGCCTCTTTTTATCGCTTGCCCCTTTATATTGAGCAATCAATACAGCCCCGCCCATTGTCATACCAATACAAATTGAGTTGATGATATAACACAATTTAGAAGCGTTGCCAATGGCCGCAAGGCCCGTATCTCCTACAATCTGGCCGACTACAAGCATATCTACTACATTGTAAAAAGATTGCAGTATATTTGCTAAAAATAATGGGAAGGCGAAAACAGCCAGTTTTTCCGACACACTCCCGGTTAACAGATTGTGTTCTTTAGTCATATCTATTTCCCTCCAAAAGAAAAAAAGGCACACTACATCGTGCGCCCTTTGCATAGTCATTTAGAAATGAGCATACAAAAGGCCACAAACAAAACATTGTCTGTGGCCTAAACAGTCAATTACTTAGCGTTAATCTAATAAAAGGGTATAAAACCAAAGGCAGTCTCTCTGCCTTGGCCTTTCCGCTTTATAAATCAACTTTCCGAAAAGGCTCCGCACAATGTTTCGTAGTATAAACTTGTGTGGAGCCGAAATCAATACAAAATTTTCCGAACAACATCGCACTCATCTCTTACATAGTTCTATTAAAATTTATTGTAACCAGTTTGCCCTTTGTTGTCAACATAAAAGGATCCCAGTACGTACTTTAGAACAGCCCATATGCTCCATGATGGAAAACATATCTACACATATTTTGTGGGTGATGGCCTTGAAGGAAACATATGAGCTAGGAAGCAGTCCCTGGCTTCAAAGCAACGAGTTAGATAGGAAGACATTCAAATTGATCCATCCGGTACTGCAGATGTTACATATCTCAGTTAAATTAACGAATTCAAAAAAGTTAACCAGCAGAATTAATAAAATATTTCCAATATCAAACGCCTTATGATATAATAGAACATAATTATTTCTGTGAAGGAGGTGCCACCATGGGCAGAGTTATTGGACAGCCCCCGACTGCCCCTAGAAATGAAAAAGCTATTTTGTCTGCCAGAGAAACCACATCCGCCGGTAAATGTGGCCCCTCCCTTGTGGCCTTTTCATGCCCTACATTCGTCTGCCCTTGTAACAGTGCGAAGCAGGGTATTTTTTATTGTCCTGAAAGAGGTGATTTGGTATGGGTCTACCAAAGCGTGACGGCGTAAACGGCCGATATTACCTGATCCATAAGCCAGAGGTTGCCCCTGAAGTGCTGGAGGTTTGTTACTACGGAAATTTGCTCACGGTAAAAGGTGAGCCAAATCCCTATATTGTGGATGGGGATGGAGCGCCTGGATTGGTGGCAGCCCTTGACCCGGAGAACGGCGAGGAATTCGTCATCTTCGACGCTGGGCGGCACGGCTATAACAATCTGTTCTGTGATGAACATGATCCGGCCGAGCTGGAACACCGCCCTCTCCAGCGGTATGAGATCCCCGCCTCCAAGCTGGTTCTGGAGCTGGGCTACAGCATCGACTATGACGACGAGAAAGAGGACTTTGAGGTAGACGAGAACGATACTGTAGAGCTGATTCGCGGTGGGCGGATGCCCTGGGAGCAGATCAAGCGGGACGGCATCGACTACATTGCCCTTTTCTATGTGGATGAGAAAGGGAAACAAGTCCAGATTTTAGATGCGGAGCTGGCATGAGGAAGAACGCGGCATGAAGGTACTGCGCGTGGTAGGCGATACGCCGGCCTGGACTTATCAGCGAGATTTATCACAAAATGCTCCCTGCCAGCACTCATGAGGCTGCCCTCCATCCAGAATTGTCGGCAGAGAAAACGAAAGCGGCGCTGGAGCCGATCCTGCTGGCGCGGTTTCCGCGCATGGATTTTGATTTCCGCTTTTGCTTTCGGTGCCTGAACCGGGATTCCGGTTGGGTGTCCAAGTCCAGGCTCAGCAAAAACAAAGGCATGAAAGCGGACTTTTATAATTGGCGCAATCAAATATTGCAAAATTCCCAGGATATTTCCCCGCTGAAATTCGGAATGGCACAGGACGAGGTCGTGGAAAACTTTGGCAAGCCCGATGCTGTTTCCACGATGAAAAGCGGTGGAAAACCTTTGCTCCTCAAATACCATGACATTGAGTTGCATTTCGATAGAAAAGTCCCTCATGGACTTAATTTGATTTACAGCGATGATGCAATCGAATTGAGCATCACAGCCGATCACGAAGAAAGGAACAATCAAAATGAAAACATTTGACCCGAATTATAAACTGTTGGATGAGATGTACCAGGACGAATACTATCCCGATTTCCTGGTGGACAAGGTAAAGGATGCGCTCCAGAAGGTCATCGACCTTCTGGAGCGCGGCGCGGCTGGCACCGAAGTGGTGCAGGAAACGCTGGATGAGGCGGTCTGCGGCATCAATGACCTCCAGGAGGAGTTTGACGAGAACGACAGCGAGATTGAAACGGTGGCGCGGGAGTGTATTGCGGCAGATGTGGCCTACATTCTGGAGTGGTTCGATATCCCCATTGATACCGAAGAGGCCATCCGGGAACGGGACTGGTAAGACCCATGGCAGAAAAAGAACTGGTCGTTTGCGATGAGTGCGGCAGCCTGTTTTTCAAGGACTCCTCACAGATAATGGGGCTATGCCCGGAATGTGCCCATATTCTCTATGACTATCCGAATTGTCCCCATCATTTCCAGAATGGCCGGTGTGTGAACTGCTACTGGGACGGCTCAAAGAGCGAGTACATCAAGAAACAGATTCAATAGGAGGAAGCCATCATGCCTACAACAGAATGGATGAACAAATATGAATCGGTTAAAGACAAGCTGGCCTGCAAAACCGATTTGAACGCGTATTTTACAGAAAAGGTAATCGGAAATATGGGAGTGGATGTGCTGAACATCGGTACCGTCCATTTCCCCACCGGAACCATCTTCGCCTGCGATCCGCTGGTGGAGCTGGAGGACACGCCGCCGTTTATGCAGACGATCCCCGCTGGAACTTATCCCGTGAAGATCTGCGTAGTACCCAGCAAGAAATACGGCGACCGCTACGCCTGCGTCAAGGTGGAGGTCAGTCAGGAGAAGCCCGTCCGCTATGAGCTGGGCATGATGGGCAAAGAGGATCTGGACGAGGAACTGGGCGAGGACGACTACTTTGGCTTCGGTGTGGATGCCGGGATGGGGTGTGTCGCAGACATCCAGACCCAGGCGGCCTTCAAGACATACTGGGCCAAGCGGCTGGAGGAGGACCCGGACATCGACCCCTATAATGACCTGTTCTGTGACCTGCTGGAGGAAAACGCGAAAGCCCACCCCAAGTATCAGGGGAGTTACGGCGACTGGCTCAACTGGACGGTGCCGGACACGGACTGCGATCTGCCTATCTTTGCCTCCGGCTGGGGGGACGGATACTATCCCGTCTACTTCGGCTATGACGCAAGGGGCGAAGTCTGCGCCGTGTATGTGCGCTTCATCGACATTGAGGCCAGCTACAAGGAGCAGGCGTAAGGAGGTAAGCGATGGAATGGCCGAAACGAGCGCGGACAGCGGACTGGAAAAACGGTGTCCTGACACTGGATGGAGAGAAACGGTTTGAGATCCCGGAGCTGACTATGGACCTTATGGAGCGGCTAGCCAGCTACGTCCTGGTGGGTTTCCATGTGAAGGGTCGCCCGGTAACGGATACTCTGCTCGCTCCCTTTGCCAGACATAAAAGCATGGTCAACTTCGGCGTGGAGGACGGGGCGCTCACCGACGCCTGCTTCCCCGCCTTTTCCGCCATGCCTAAGCTGCGCTATCTGCTGTTGGACGGCAATGCCGCCATCCACGGTGACGGCCTGGCCGCGCTCCAAAACTGCAAGCTGGACCTTCTGACCCTCAACCGCACCGGGCTGGACGATGCCGGACTGCTCCAGGCAGCCTCTATCCCCAAGCTCTCCCACATCCAAATCGACCATACCGCCGTTACATACGAGGGCCTGCTGGCCATCGCCGACAACAGCCGGATCGAGCCGGTGGCCCATGTGCAGTTCACCAAGGAGCAGATGGAACACTTCTCCCAGCTCCAGCGGGAGAAGGCCAAAAAGCCCGTCCAACTGGATGAGCAGGCGGCGGAGGAATGCCGCAGGGTGCTGTCCGCTTTCTTTGCAGAAATGACTGCGTGGGAGCGGTATATGGAGCAGGCCGAGTTTGGGGATGCCGAGGCTGTGTCCCGCTTACTGGCGATCTGGGAGAAGTATGTGAGCGAAAAGCCCCGCCCGGGCTACCGGCCCCTGGGCCTATCGTACAGCGTCCAAGGCACCTACAAGGACGAGCAGTTTCTGGACGCGGAGCAGCTCACCCGGAACAAGCTCTACATCTACACCAGAGAGAAATACACTGGCTTTGACCGCCGCTTCCTCATGAAACGGGTGGGCGAGGGCTGGAAAATCGACGCGGTGCAGGAGCGGCTGGACGGCTGGCAGCGTGTGGAATTGTGAGGGATACAAAATGACATCGAAATTTGAAGCATCCGGTTTAGATGGGCAGTGTGAGTTGTTTGGCGTGAACATTTTCAAGTACCGCTGGTTCGACTGTCGGGGAACAGCAACGGTAATCGATCCCCATTATGGCACGGAAAAAGTGTTTCATGTCTATGAGGTGGAGATTGGCGGACATGAAGAAAATGCTGTCCCAAATCTCGTGATCGAGGGGTAAAAATGCACTTGACGGAATATCAGGAAGCAGCACTTTGGAGCGGCACGGTGTTCCGCTTTCCCGCGAAATATCCTTTTGAGTCCACGGTGGATTTGATGGTACACGGCGCTCCGTCCGGGTGGGTGTTCCTTACGGATATGCCAAGGACAGCAAAGCCGTGTACTATGAGAACTTTGTCGGCAAGATCAAAGTCTTGAAAAAGGCTGACCCTGTTACCTTTGTTTCCAACGATGACGGCTATTTCGGATGGGATGCCAAGCACTTCTATATCCAGAATAAACAGGTGACGGAAGAAGAATGGAACCAGAAACAACACTGACGGGAAAGGACGAACCCTATCCCCGCCCCCTGCGGCTTTGCGCGGGATGAGGATGGCGTATTCCAGCAGATCAAAGACTGGAAACCACAACAGGATGAGGAGGAACCTGATATGGACATTTTGCAGCAGTGCCAGAAATGGCATGAAAACGACGAATTTCAGAAGATTATCGACGCATTGGAGGCCGTTCCCGCCCAGGAACGCACCCCGGAAATGGACAGCGAGCTGGCCCGAGCCTACAACAATCTGGCGAACCCTTATGAGCCGGGGGGCCGGGAACTGCTCAAAAAAGCCATTGCCCTGCTGAAACCCCACGGGGAATATTTTGAAGGCGACCATCTCTGGAACTTCCGCATGGGTTATTCGTACTTCTATTTGGATCAGGAGGGCCGGGCCCTGCGATACTTTGAAAAGGCCCTGGAAGCCCGTCCTGGCGATGAAGACACCAAGGAGTTCATCGAATGGTGCAAAAACCGCATTTCTCTTCCTCAGTTTAGTGAATGCTTCCGGGAGCGGACAGAACTGTGGTGGGAGACCTTTGCCGAACAGGAGGCGGAGTTCCGCCAAATGATGGACGAGGACAAGGACCACACGCGGGGCCAGGGGCTGGTGGACCAGATGAAGAAATCCCTTAACCTGGTCTTTGACGAGATCTGCTTCGAGATGGGTTTTAACGGTGAGAAGTATGAGTTGATCCTCACCCCGGAGGGGGACAAGGTCAAGCTGTTTGAGCTGGTCTATTTCCAGAAGCACGCCCCAAAGGAGGCGCTGGAGCACTGGAACATCTTGGTGGGCCGCCAGCGCCTGGGGAGCATCGGCCTACGCACTGACGACGGCTGGGACATCTCCGGGGCGGATGTACAGGTCTGGCTGGAGAATCAGGGGGAAAACAATTTTGCCCTCTCTGCCTACTGCGAAAAGCTGCTGCCCATGCTCCAGGAGGAGGAAGGCAGGGTCTGGTGGATGCTCACCACCCTCACCGATCAGGTGCTGGGCGAGATCCCCCACATGAGATATATAGACAGCTTTGATGTGCTGGAGGCGCCCAAAGAGGAGCCGCCCATCCCCATGTTCCAGCTGCCCGCCAAGCTGAAGGAAAAGGGCTTGGATCTCTCCGCCGACCCGGAGGGCTATCTGGAGAGTTACCTGGGCTATCAAATGAATCCCAATGAAGACCCAGATGCTGACTGGCGGCTGGATGTGATAGTGGGTTCCACCTGCTGTGTCCCTCTGATCAACGGCTATCTGGGCGCAGACGACGACTTTATGGACAACCTCCACGCGGACGGCGCGGTGGCGGGCTTCTTCTGCTACCCGCTGGACACCCTACGGGAGGAGGAAGGCAGCCAAAAGATCTTCGACTTCCGGGAGAAGCTAGAGGAAGCACTCACTGCCGGGGATGGTCCGGAAGTGCTGACCCTCACCGGCGGGGCCACTGGCCTCTACTGCGGCTATGTGGACTTCATCGCCTGGGATCTGCGCACCGCTTTGAAGGCCGCAAAGGAATTCTTTGAGGGCAGCGATATCCCCTGGGCCAGCTTCCACACCTTCCGCCGGGAGGCTGGCACGGTGGGCCTAAAAAGCCCTTCCGAGGACGAGCCAGATTGCGAAGAGCAGGAGGAAACGCTGACGGGGATGGACTACATTCCCTATACTTCTCAGAACGCGGAGGCATTCTTCCAGCAGCTGGAGCAGTGGAACAATGAGGACGAGTACACTCGCTGTATTCAGGCATTAAACGCCATTCCGGAAGATTGGCAGAACTACCGAACCGCCTACGCCCTAGCGCGGGCGCTGGAAAACTACGCCATCCTGGGTGACCATCAGGAGGGCACTCCCCACTACAAGGGGGACAAGGCCCTCCTTCGGGCCATTACGGTGCTGGAATCCGTCCAGGAGGAGGGTCAAAACAAGGCGGAGTGGAACATGCGGATGGCCTATGGCTATCAATATCTCTATGCACAGGAAGAAAAGGCCATCCCCTACGCTCAACGGTGGGCGGAACTGGACCCAGAGGATGAGGATGCCCAGGCGGTAATCCGAGAATGTCTGGAAGAGATCCAAAAACGGCAGCACAGGGCCAAGCGCCAAAAGGAAGCCAAATTTGTATGCGGCGATATTCCCTTTGAAGGCTTCGATTTTACAAATTTCTGGGACGATGACGAATACGCCTTGAAGGAATATGTCAGCGATCCGCCTTCAGACGAGTTGATTGCCAGTGTGGAGGAAGAATTGGGCTATAAGCTGCCCGCCTCCTACATCTGGCTGATGAAGCAGCACAACGGCGGAATGCCGGTGAACACCTGTTATCCCACGGACGAACCCACCAGCTGGGCGGAGGACCATGTGGCCATCACCGGCATCTTCGGCATCGGGCGGGAGAAAGCCTGCTCTCTGTGCGGCGGCCTGGGTAGCCAATTCATGATCGACGAGTGGGGGTATCCGGCCATCGGCGTGGCCGTCTGCGACTGTCCCAGCGCCGGACATGACATGATCTTCCTGGACTACCGGGCCTGCGGTCCCCAGGGGGAGCCCGCCGTTGTTCATGTGGATCAAGAACAGGACTACAAGATCACCCCTCTGGCGGACAGCTTTGAGGAGTTCATCTGTGGCCTGGTAAACGAGTCCGCCTATGATCTGGATGCGGACGATGATCCCGACGACAATGAGGATGCAACGGATGAAGAAGCCGAGTCCGACCACAAGGGCGTCTTTAGCGGCTTTGTCCTTCTCTCCAAAGGGAAATGGGACAAGCAGCAGTTTATCCGGGATATGAAGGAAAAGTGGGACATCACTGTGGAGGAAGATGAGAATAAGAGCGACCATGCGGTGGTATTCGATGTAGGAGATATGATCGCCGCTGTCAGTCTGATGCCCTATCCCATTCCGGGCAGCGAGGCAGAGACGAATGCCGAGAACAACTATATGTGGCCGGATGCGGTCAAGGCAGCCAAAGAGCACAGCGCCCACATCATGGTGGCAGTGCTGGGCAAGGAAGAAGATGTCCTGGAGAAGGGTAAACTCTACACCAAACTCGTGGCTGCCTGCTGCCGTCAGAAATACGCCACTGGCGTCTACACCAGCGGTGTGGTGTTCGAGCCCCGGTTCTATGAGGGCTTTGCTGATATGATGAAGGAGGGTGAACTGCCCATTTTCAACTGGATCTGGTTCGGCCTGTACCGGGATAAAAGCGGGATGAACGCCTACACCTATGGCTTGGATGTATTCGGTAAGGACGAGATGGAGGTGCTGGGCACCGATGCCGAGCCGGGTGATCTGCGGGACTTCCTGGCCAGCCTGGTTTCTTATGCGCTGGAAAACGATGTGGAACTCCACACCGGGGAAACCATCGGTTTCTCGGCGGACGACAAGCACACCATTACCCGTAGCCCTGGTGTAAGCCTGCCGGAGGAACAGATGACCCTGAAAATTTCCTGGGAATCGTCGGACGGCGGCCCGGATGACGATGGAAAGGAAGGCCCGGACGGCGAAAAGTCCCAGGATGCGGATGAGCCTGGTGAACCCGAGGTCTACACCGAAGAGGAGATGGAGGCCATCGAAGAGCATATCCAGCAGTATTTTGGCAAGTTCGAGAATGTGTTTCATGAGCTGGCTTCCCCCGACATCCATGTGGACATCTGCATGGTACCTCCCTCTGCGGGGCGGGACTACTACACCCTGGTCACCATGGGCATGGGCGCCCACCGAATGAATGTACCGGAGGAACTGGCGGAATACAATTTGGAGCGGGCAGAACTCGCCATCGCCCTGCCGAAGAATTGGAAGATGAAGCATGAAGATCTCAAGGACGAGCGGTGGTACTGGCCAATCCGCCTGCTGAAAGTCCTGGCCCGTCTCCCCATTGCCAGCGACACCTGGCTGGGCTTTGGACACACCATGGACAATGAACAGCCATTTGCGGAAAACACGAAGCTCTGTGCTGCCATCTTGACCGGCCCTCAGGGCACGGAGGATGGCAGCGAGGTCTGCGCCCTGCCGGGCGGCGAGGAGGTCAACTTCTATCAGGTGATCCCCCTTTACCGGGACGAATTAGAGTATAAACTGGCCCATGATGCAGATACCCTGCTGGACAAAATGTCAGGCATCTGCTTTGTTGTGGAGCCCGACCGCCAGGATGCCATCACCAGAGGCACCCTTTGCAGCGGGGATGACGAGGACGACTATGTCGTGGAAATGGACGACGGGGCCTATCACCTGGAGACCATCCAGGAGAAAAATCTGCCTATGGACGAGATCAACGCCTACAACCACATGGCGATCTACCTGCGTTGGTGCATAGAGCGTGACCTGATGGGCGAAGAATTCCTCGCAGAATATGGCGCAGTGGTCAAACAGGTCAAGGCCGATCCTGACAGTGTGGATCTGCGGGAGTTTATCCGGGATAAGTTGGACAGCCAGCTCGTCGGTCCCCTGTTCAACAAGATGGGCCGAGCATTTGCCTCCTACTACTATGGGGAGCTAGACAGCCCCTATTACCCCAGCGACATCGACAATTACGCCATCGGTATCATTGGGCAGGAGCGCAATTACTCCGACGAGATCCAGGACGAGGCATACCTGTTTCTTCCCTTTGACGAGGAATATTACCGGGCCATGGCAACGGTGATCGAAGAACGATTCGTCAACTGGCAGGGGCAGGACTATGACGAGGACACCCTGGAGCCCTCCGATGTGGCCCAGGCCATCATGGAGTATCTGGATTGCGAGTGCACCTATTTTCCCTCTATGAAGGACGACGACCCCATCATGGCGGCGTACAGTTATGCCAAGCGGGACAGCTCCCATGAGGGCTTTATACCAGTGCTGATCAAGCCGGAGGAGTCTCTGCTGGAGTGCCTAGTGATGAACGCCGACCCGAAAAATGATGCAGACTATTATGAATTTGACCCCAAAACCGTAGTGGAGTACCGTAAGAAGATGCTCTCTGCCCCCATCAAGGACGGAAAGGCAGTCCTTGATGCCCTGACGGATCAGCGCAAGGCAGAAGCCGAGGATGACGATATGGATTGGAAGGAGGAGCGCCTGGGCGAGATGGAGGGTGGCTATGTCAACTGCCGCTTCTCCAGCTACTGGGACGATGATACCGAGATGACCTATCCCCTCATTCTAGCCAAGATCCCGGTGAAGAACCCCTGGGAGATTTTTGCCTACCTACCCTTCGGCAACTGGAATGAGTGCCCCGGCACAGAGGATCTCATGGCCGTCGCCAAATACTGGTTCGAGCAGTACAGCGCTGTACCTGGCGCGATGTCCCACGACGAGCTGGAATTTAACCTCCCGGCTCCGGTTGCTGAGGACAGGGCCATGGATGTGGCCGTGGAGCAATACGGCTTCTGCCCCGATGTGATCGACCAGGGGCCGGAGGACGCCACCGTGGGCACTTTAGCAGATGTGTTGCAGCAGTCCACCGTCTGGTACTTCTGGTGGGATTGATCGGATGGTGTTTCTATGAACGAATACCTGAAACAATACATCAAACTCCAAAAGCCATTTCGTGTCACCCAGGGAAACCCGGACAGTGTCTGCGCCCTCTACGCTTTCAAAGACGAGTTGGAACAGTCCGAAGACAAACAGGCTAAGGAAATACTGGTGGATGTGTACGACCTGCTGGGTTTCAAAAAAAGCGCCTACGACCTGCTCTGCCAGATCGGAGACCGCTCCGATAAAAAGATCCTCAAGCGGCTGGGCACACTGAAGGACTATTCGGAGAAATGGGGAAATCACTACGCCCTCCCCAAGCCAAAAACGCCGGAGGAAAAACGGAAAGAGAAAGAGCGGTGGGCCCAGCTGGGCCTGCCCGCTTTCCAATATCATCCTGACCCTCTGGATACCGGGGCCTTTGAGGAATCCCAGGAGGGCGTTGTCTGCGACTGCTGCGGCAAGACTACACATATCTTCTATACAGCGCCCTTTTTCTCCGTGGAGAATATTGCGTATTTGTGCCCTGCGTGCATCGCCAGTGGCGAGGCCGCCCGGAAATATCATGGCAGTTTTCAGGACAACTACTCTTTGGACGATGGCGTAGACAATCCAGAGAAACTGGATGAGCTCATCCACCGTACCCCCGGCTACTCCGGCTGGCAGCAGGAATACTGGCGGGCCCACTGCAACGACTACTGCGCCTTTCTGGGCTATGTAGGCGCCAGAGAACTGCGGGCAATGGGCGTGTTGGAGGAAGTGCTGGACGACCCTATGTGGGACGAGGAGCAGAAGGATATGATCCAGGAATCCGTCAATGGTGGGCATCTGCAATGCTATCTGTTCCAGTGCCTCCACTGCGGAAAGCACCTGGTCTGGATGGATTTCGATTGAGGAGGTTTCCGCACCCATGGAAAAAATCTTTCTCATTCCTGCCACGAACAAGCAATGGCGAATCGAAATAGATGGCCAAACCATCCGAACCTGCCTGAACGGCGGGAAGGTCAAAGAGCTGGTCTGTGACTCTGCCTTCCAGGTCAAAAGCAGGGCCGCCAGCGGCAGGAACTGTCCAATGGCAACTGTTCCGGTGAGATTTACATAGCCATCTGGGACTGGTGCGAAAGTGAGCTGGACATGGACGTCCGCTTTCCTGCACCCCAGACAGATAACACCCTGGACTGCGTCCTGCTTGAGGGGAGTTGGCAAAGGTACTGCTGGCGGCGCTGGAGGAGCAGGGTCCACCGGAGCTGGCCGCCGAGATCGCCCCGGACTGGGATTTGCCCGCCGAGGTGGTGCAGAGTGGGTTGGAAACGCTGCGCTCCCATTTGGAACAGGTGCAAGGTGATACCGTTCTGCTGTATGAGATGACTTGACAGGGCGAGGCCCCATAGAATGTGAAAAGAAGGTGTTTGGAAGATGAGAGAGGTGTTTACTATCGATGGCCGCCGCTTTTCCAATATGGCTGGCTTCTACCGAGAGGCGGAGTGGGTGTTCACCTGCGGTTTAGACTGGAAGATTGGCCGGAACCTGAACGCATTCAATGATATTCTCCGGGGCGGTCTTGGGCGTCATGGGTATGGCCAGCCCATCCATATCAAGTGGCTGGCCTATGAAAAAAGCGTCCGTGATCTCGGCAAAGAGACCATGGACACCATTGCGGAAATCATTTTGGATACGGACAATTCCGGGCACGACTGTACCCTGGAACATCTTTGACCGAACAGAAAAGGAGGCACACCATGGGACTTGACATCTATGCCGGGACACTGACCCGGTACTATTCCCACAACTGGAAAACCGTTGTTCAGCAGTGGGCGGAGAAAAACGGATATTCCTTCAGCAGGATCTCCCCGGATGGGGAGCCCGCCGGCAACGAGGAGGAGCTTTCCCCAGCGGAGGTCCAGGCAACAGTGGAGAACTGGCGAGATCAAATCTTGGACGCCATTTCTCAGCCGGACCAGCCGCCCTATGCCCCTTGGCCGGAGGACAATGAGAAACCCTATTACACAGACAAGCCCGATTGGGATGCCTTGGGCGCTATGCTGCTTGTAGCCGCCTGTCATACCTATGGGCAGCCGGTGCCGCCCACTGTAGAAAAGGACTGGGATTTTGGGGAACATCCCCTGATCGCCCGCCTTGCGGAAGATCCGGAGCGGGTGTGGTCCCTGTTTCGTGGGGCCACCTGGTGGATTCCCCTGTCAGACAGCTTTATGTTCCAGGCGCCCTTGCCCACTGACGCCCAAACCATAATTGGTACCTTGGGTGGGTTGCGGAAGGAACTGGAGAAACTGAACCAGCTGGCGTGGCGGGCCGATGAGGTCACCATCCTCCGCTGGACCGAAACCGAAGGCTACCCAGTGGATGGCACCATAGGCCCGGACGGGCAGTACAGCAAAGCGGACATTCCTGAACATACCCAGTACGATACCCAGTCCCTGGCCAAGTTCTCCTTCTCCATGTTTTGGCAGGCTATGCGGTTTGCAGAGGAGCAGCAGGTGCCCATCCTGCTGGATTATTGATGAAGTTTTGAGCGGAGGCCGATTCCATGGAGCAAAACCACCCATCCGATAATTTGCGAATGCCCTGCCCTACCTGTGGGCTGGGCCTGGGTGAAAAAGAGGGGAAGCGGCCGAAGAAGGGCGACTTCCAAAGGAAGGGAAAAATGGCCTAACTTACCTGGTTTGGTTTGAGCGAATCCGCCACAACTATCTGGACTATGAGAACAGCCATGGAAATATCGAGGTAGGCTTCCACTATACAATTTATCAAGGGGATGACCTCCCTTATTCTTTCGCCATGGAAGTGCCCACGGGTGGCACCCGCTTCCAGCTGCTGACAGAGGACCTACAGCTGGACACATAGATGCTGGATACCTTCATCCTGCTGGTCCAGGCCAACTACCTGGATTATATCGACCTCTTTGAGGCTGGCCGGGCGAAGGCGCTCCAACCGGTCTGCGCTCCCTTTACTCAGCCGGAGGACTACAGCTGGACCATTCAAGTGAAAGAGCGGATGATCGAGAGCTATGGAACGCCGGAGCAGCTGGCGGAATACCGGCGGCAGGAGGAATTGCGCAAGATGCCGGAAAACAAAGTGCGCCAGTGGATGGGGGCACAAATCTTCCATTTCTCCCATGCCCACTATGTGGATTATGACTGGGCTGCGAGCCGCACTGTCGAGGAATTGGATGCCTTTATAGAGGACTTTGTCCGGGCGAAAAAGCAGTATGACACATGAAGCGCGGAGAACGAGGCGGACTATCAACTCTACCGTCAGGAAACGGATACGGAAAAGCGGACTACCGGGTCTGGTGCCTGATCGGCCACTCCCGTAATCTGCCCAAGGAGATTGTCCATCAAGCGTTGCAGTTTAGATTCAAGTTATCCCAGACAAAAAGGAGGAAAAGAAATGAGCGATGAAGTATTCCAGCAAAATCTGGACAATGAAAGAGGCCTTCGGCCCGGCGGCCCCTTTCTCATCCAGATGCTGTTCAAAGAGCCGGTGGCAATGCCCGGCAAGGATGAAATGACCGCTGTGATCGAAAAGCATATCGGGGCGGTAGAGTGTTTCTGCCACAATGATAAGACTGCGGGCTTTGCAACCTTGGAGCATATTGCGGAGTTCAAGGATGGCAAAGGCCCTGCACAGCTCATGGTGATGGGTTGTACCAGTTTTAAGGGCGATGGATTCGACGCTTTCCTGATGAGCCAGATGTGGGACTGCCAGGAGGATCGGGAACGGATTTTCCAAGAGTGCCAGTATCAGGTCGTAGCCATTGATATGCTGGCGGCGGCGCTTCCGGCCTTGGAACGGGCAAATCTGGATGCTGACTTTTTAGACGCTCTTGCAGAACTGTATCCCACCTGTGAGGCATTCTACTTCCAAAATTGCGGCAAGCTCTTTCTGGCTGAGGATGTGCGTTCCCACCAGATTGAGGGACCGGATCGCTTCATTCGCTTCGGGGTCAATGTCCGTTTCTTCAACATTCAGGGCACCGAGGATATGCTCATCGACACTGTGGGCATGAGCACCCTGTTCTTGCCGGATCTTCAGTACCACTTCCATGGTATGAACCCCAACTGGGTGGTGAACCATGCCTACAATGTGGCGTCATATATCCTGGCAAATGACAACCCTGTTGAGGACGGGGAAACCATGGACGGTATCATGGATGGTCAGATAAGCTGGAGGGTTCAGTGGAAGTGCCAATATGAGGACGCGCTAATCCAGCCGCCCAGAGAGGTGCTGGATATCAACATGGGGAAATACGCCTCGGGAGGCCGCTGATTTTTTTATGCAGTACGCCAAACTGTCTATGATAATTCGAACGCTTTAATCTTTGCTGGGGTTGACATTGTAGCGGTCAATCGCACACAAAATCAGTATTTCATTGGGAATAGGCTTTTCGAATATGCCGAATTGAAAATGCTGGCGGATGCAGTTGCATCTTCCAAAATTATTTCTGCAAAAAAGTCGGAAGCTCTGGCACAAAAGCTGGGATGCTTGACGAGTATCCATCAGGCAGAATGGCTCAAGGGGTTTGTCAGCTTATCCAGCTGTATGAAGCCAGGCAATGAAAAAGTCTCCTACATAATTGACAGTATTCAATCTGCTATTTTGGATCACCAGCAAATGGAATTTCCATACTTATGAATACATTTCCTTTGCCTCATTCCTAACTTCCACTAATTTATTTGCTGAGGTTTTTAGCGCCCCCGGTAGAACCGGGGGTTTTGTCATGCTGTAACCGACATAAGAAAAGCCGAAAGCCCTAAATAAATCAAGGCCCTCGGCTTTTAATCCGGCATCGTCCCTGGCAGGATCCGAATCATTCGATTTTTAGGAGACGGTTGCCGCATATAGGAAGATATAAAATGGTTTGTTTTTTTGATATGGATTCTGATTTTTCTGTTTTGCCACGCAGTGCATTCCGTGGGTATCATAAAATGAATAATTGCATCCTGTATCGGTATATAGAAAGAAGTTTTTATGTGCAAAATATGCCTGTGCCTTTTCAAAGAGTGCTGTTCCAATCCCCTTCCCCTGCAAACTTGGTTCCACTGCAAAAAGTGTGACCTCCCCATCAAATTGGCGCCCACTCTCTTTTAACAGTTTGGCGCACAGTTGGTCGTATTCCGCCATTCGTGTCCGCATAACCTCAACGGCCTTTGTATGTAACTTCTGCGGAAATTCCACTTTACCCAACCGAATGGGGTTCAAACAGAATTTGTCGTCTATGGCCAAAAAGCCGGCGATCTTTTGCATCCAAAGGGCCACCTGCACGGATGTTGAATGGCTTAAAGTATTCAGCAGGTATTCCCGCGCCATGTGCCACCCAATTGTATGGCCTCCACACATGGAATCCATCTTCCATACTCTCTCCACAATCCGTGTCAAAGCATCCAGATCCCCGTCTTGCATAGCACGGAACTGCAACATAGAAGAACCTCCTAGATCCTCTTAAGATATTATTATCTTACAGCATCTTTTGTTCCTTCAAAGGACCATCAACCGGTCTGTTTCTCCTCATGGAAACGTCTAAGCTGCTGTTCCTTTGTCATTAATCCCTGCTCATACCGCTCAATTTTCATATTCAGCCGGTCCAGGGACTTTTGCATATCTTCCATACGGGCAAGCAGCTGCTCCCTCTGTTCGATCAATAACGCCTTGCGGGCATCGATCGTATCGTCGCCCTGTTGGAATAAAGCCACATACTCGATCAAAGCTTCAATCTGTACGCCGGCCGCCCGCATACATTTCATCAATTCCACCCAGCCGCAGGATTCCTCATCATAATCCCGAAGGCCGCTCTTTGTGCGGGGCACGGGTGGGATCAACCCAATACGTTCATAGTAACGTAGGGTATCAGCGGATATTTCATATTTTCTGCTCACTTCTGCAATCGTCATATGAATTCCTCCTGGTTCGTTCTGATTTTATGCTATTCCAAGGGCCTGCCCATTTTCGGATTGCCTCCACAGAGGCCAAAAATCTGTTCCCCTGGAATTGGATGCCAATCCCTTTTTCTACCTTTGCCCTGTGGAGCAAGCGGCCTCGATATCCTCTTCCGCATGGCCTAGCCATCCGCTATTGGTCATAGGCGAATCGCCCGTTAAGTCGGTATCCACGGTTTCAACGCCGGCATATACCCATGCTCTACTTCTTCCCCTGCTCCACCACAACAGTATGGCTTTTCTCATAGAATGTAACGGTCTAGATCTCCACCATATCCATGTAGCTGCCGACGCAACATCTCTGCCGCCTGCTTAGTGTGCCCTGTGTAGGATCCGTGCGTTCACTTCTACGCCCTTTTAGGAACTCCATTTAATCTCCTGCTACAGGGATTCCCTCGGATTTTAGCCAAGCGGCAATTTCTGCACGCGCTGTACCAACGGAACTTCCACGGACCGGCAGCCCCTTTTTCAGAGCCGCTGTTGGGCACAACCCTCGGATATCCGCTTCACTATGGCCCATGCCACTACCTTCGTTCGTACAAAATGGCAGGATGGTTTTTCCAGCAAAATCGTACGACTCTAAAAAAGTCCACACTGGCATGGGCATGGTTCCGCACCAATTTGGATACCCCAAAAAAATGGCATCATAGGCGTCCCAATTTCGAACACAATCCAATACCTCCGGACGGGCCCCGCTTTGCAGCTCTTCCCTGGCCTCGGCTACACATTTGCGATAATTTTCCGCATATTCCCTTGCGGGTTGAATGCAAAAGAGATCCCCTCCGGTCAGATTTTGGATCTCTTTTGCTGCAACTTCCGTATTTCCTACAGGAAGATCCAGGATCTGGCCATTGACATAGTTTTCGCCTTTGCGGGAAAAATACGCAATCAAATATTTATTCATAGCGATCGCTCCTTCTTTTCGGATAAACCATCGGGGACAAGTCCGCCTCAAATGGCTGCCTCCCGTTCTTTTCCTATTAAGACTAACACATGCAGCGCACTCCATGTCAAGTAATCTTAAAAATATTTCATTTTTAAACAGGCACTGCCTACCATATGGTACTCCGTCAAGCTTCCTTTTCTGCTGCATCGTTGACACAACGCAAGGCATTGAGGCTGCGTGGATAGCCGATATAGGGCAAGCATTGGGAAATAATGCTTATCAGGAAGGCTTTATCATTTCCAATACGCATATTGGCGGCTGCATGGCTGGTGAGCTGCGGCTCACAGCCCCCCTGTGCGGCTAAAAAGCAGAAGGTAATCATCTCGCGCT
The DNA here is from genome assembly GCF_015554745.1 of Anaeromassilibacillus sp. 1001302B_160321_C8. Taxonomy (NCBI): domain Bacteria; kingdom Bacillati; phylum Bacillota; class Clostridia; order Eubacteriales; family Acutalibacteraceae; genus Anaeromassilibacillus; species Anaeromassilibacillus sp. 1001302B_160321_C8. The sequence goes on from NZ_JADNJD010000003.1 coordinate 213,955, forward strand.
GCTGATAGTCGAGCCCTTTTCGGGTGTAATAGTCCCCAAAACAGTTGTCTGCCAGCCAACGATTGATATGGCGGCTCTCCTCCGGGCCAGACCGATAGAAGCCACGCATTCCCTCACCAAAAATGTCCACCTGTACCTGGACCCCTGCCTCTAACTGGTTCTCCATAGTGGTTTCCGCCTGCCCCTCCAACGGAAGCAGAACACCCTCGGATATTAGGCATGCATTTACTGCGTCTAGGAAGGGATACACCCGCCCAATCCCCAAGTAGGCAACAGACTGATAAACAATTTCCTTGATCTCGACCGGTGTAACACCAAAACGGAGTGCCGCCGGCACCATAACTTTGAACATATCCAGCCCTTGGCAACCCAAAAGCGCTGCTAAAATTGCCATGAAACGGGTGCGTCCATCCAAGGCGTCCTGGTTCACAACCTCATCAAAAGCGAAGTTGGTAAACCTCTCTATGAATTCTGGATCTGTTTCCGAGAGCTTTGATGAATACCCAGGAATCATTTTTTCCAGGTACCGTTTTGAAAATTCTGTAATTGCCATATTCCGGATCTCCTTTCACACATAGCCGGGGCGTTGGCAACATACTCCCTTGCATAAATCTCTTTTAATAAGACTTTAGCATTTCGAGTGTACTCCATGTCAAGAGGAGAATGCAAAAATTATGCTTCCACTTGACGAAAAAAAATTTGGAACTATAATTAGTTTTAAATAGAACAGTTTTTATAGAAACTATTTAACGTATGACACCAAGGGGGATTCCTATGTGAGCCAAAAGAGCAATTTCCTGGTAAATATCCGGCGGATTATCAAGCTGCATGAGACTATGCTAAAGCAAATCTGCCAGGATTATCACCTTTCTTTAATTGAGGCAACAATCATCAGTTTCTTGTACAACAATCCTGGAAAGGACACAGCCGCAGATATTGTAGAACTACGTATGTTATCCAAAGGGAATGTATCCCAAGCGGTGGAGAGTCTGATTCAGAAATCGATTCTTCAGCGGAAACAGGACACGGAAGACCGAAGAAAAATTCATCTCTCTTTAACGCCAGCCGCCCATCCTATTACACAAGAATTGGAAATCATCAGCAAAGAGTTCCTCGAAGAGGTCTTTTCCGGCCTATCTCAGGAGGAGTTGGAGCTGCTGGAACGGATGAATGATCGGATTATAGAAAACACAAAAAACGCCATAGCAAGGAGAGAAAAGCTATGAATGAGGAAAAAGATTTTTTGGAAAAAGAACCGGTTGGAAAGCTTTTGTTGCGCTTAGCCCTTCCTACGGTTACCGCACAGATCATCAATATGCTTTACAACATTGTCGACCGTATGTACATCGGCCATATTCCTGAAACAGGGGCCATGGCTCTTACAGGAGTAGGAGTCTGTATGCCATTGATTATGATTGTGACGGCGTTTGCAGCATTTGTGGGATATGGCGGCGCGCCAAGGGCTTCTATCTTTATGGGAAAAGGCGACCATACCTCTGCGGAAAAGACGCTAGGAAACTGTTTTGTCATTCAGATCTTGATTTCCATCTTACTAACAGCGGCCCTCTTGCTTTGGAACCGTGATTTCCTCATGGCGTTTGGTGCCAGCGAAAATACCATCCAATATGGTGTCGACTACATGAACATCTATGCGATTGGCACTATTTTTGTCCAGCTTACCCTTGGGATGAACGCATTCATCACCGCGCAAGGATTTGCCAAAACAGGGATGCTCTCTGTCTTGATCGGTGCTGTCGCCAATATCATCCTTGATCCCATTTTCATTTTCGGATTCGGGATGGGCGTCAAGGGCGCTGCCCTAGCAACTATCCTCTCGCAGGCTATGTCGTGCATATGGGTTTTAGCCTTCCTGTTTGGCAAGAGGACACATCTAAAGATTAAAAAAGAAAATTTGGGGTTGCAGGCAAAGATTGTTTTGCCTAGCCTTGCACTTGGATGTTCTACTTTCGTTATGCAAGCAAGTGAAAGCGTTATCTCTGTCTGCTTTAATTCATCGCTGCTGCAATACGGCGGTGATATCGCTGTAGGCGCGATGACCATTCTAACCAGCGTCATGCAGTTCGCTATGCTCCCTCTACAGGGGCTTGGACAGGGCGCACAGCCCATTATCAGTTACAATTATGGCGCTGGTAATGTGGAACGGGTAAAAGCAGCTTTTAAACTTCTATTGAAAGCCAGCCTCTGCTATTCTATATTGCTCTGGCTCTTTGTAATGTTCTTCCCACAGGCGTTTGCCGCCATGTTTACTTCGGACGCATCCCTGATGGAGTATACAAAAACTGCGCTGCGCATCTATATGGCTTGCTTGCTTCTGTTCGGTATTCAGATGGCCTGCCAGATGACATTCACCTCTTTGGGAAAGGCAAAGGCTTCCATCCTTGTGGCGGTGATGCGTAAGTTTATTCTGTTGATCCCGCTCATCTATATCATGCCAACGCTCTTCACTTCCAACCAAACTATGGCGGTGTATATGGCCGAACCCGTTGCAGATTTTCTTGCGGTCAGCTTTACGGCCATCCTTTTTACATTCCAATTCAAAAAAGTGATCGCGCAAATGACCACCTCTTCTTCATCCAAGAAAGAGCATGTCACAATATAAAAGAAATGGGAAACTGGGGCTTCCGAAAAATGAACTGCACCCCATTTGTTAGACAGTATGATATACTGAATAACAAGTGGGGTGCATTATTATGCCGAAAGGAATACCAAACAAACGCTATACACCAG
>NZ_JADNJD010000039.1:0-2539 GCF_015554745.1 Anaeromassilibacillus sp. 1001302B_160321_C8
TGTCTGTTAGTTCCCATACGTCCTTCGCGGTCAATAAAAAATGCCGTTGCCGTATAACTGAACTTATTATATCCTTTAGGAATATTATCGGAACCGACAACCCGGGCATGCTTGCCGTCCGTTGAACAAAGAACTGTGTAAGGCCGGCTGCCCAACAGAACATCATCAAATGTAACAGTGTAATAATAGTTAGCCATTACCCAAACAACAGCCGGTCTGAATTTGGTAGGATCGACAGTCTTACGCCCCAATATCCACACTGCCCCCAAAAGAACCGCAGCAGCCACACCGACAGCGGCTACCCATTTAATCCATGGATAAGGTGTAGGGAAAGGCAATTGTTCGGTTACATCCACATCCCCACAAAGTACAATATCTCCCTTTTTCACCCGAATTTCTTTACCCGGTTGTATCTTTACACCATTCACTTTAGTGCCATTTTTACTTCCCAAATCCGTCAGATAACACTTTCCGTCTTTTGCCACCTTGAACGTAGCATGAAAACGGCTGACAAAGGCACCGGAAATAACCAGGTCGTTCCGAAAGTTCGTACCGATATTAAGAATCGATTTATATTTACTGGTATTTTCCAAAGCAGGAACCCGGCTCCATTGCAATTCAACATCGGCAAATTTCACATAATCCCCCCGTTGAATGGTAACCCTCAAATCCGCAACCGCCCTCATAAGATGACACAGAGGTCAAAAAGGTAGCGACACTGTGGCAAAAGAGGGTGCAACGCAGCAAAAATCGCCACAAAGACGCATTAAATCCCCTTACCCCACCATGCGACTTGAGGCAATACGCAAAATCACGACCATAAGTTGTCGGTGTCATCCAAAGTCATTCTGGAACACATCAGCATAAGCGTTGTTGCATGAATAGATATTCAGCACATACTGCCTTGATGTCCTGACCCATTTGGCTGGCACAGAGATGAACTTGAAGACAAACGCCTTGATGCGGCTTGTTGCTTTGAGTCCGAACCTCTTCACGTCAAGCCTCGCCATGATGAATTTATAGAAGTTGCGTATGAGTGCCGTAAGCAGAAGAAACACCGTGTTTTCTCCCATGAAGGATTTTGGAAGCCTGTTCCAGCCGAATCCGTTATTCATGTCATCGAAGATGCGTTCCTTCCCTCCACGGAGGTTATAGAATTCGACAATCTCTTTCTCGGAAGACTCGTAGTCATTTGTAAGGATGCAGCGGTAGGTGTATTCTCCTTCCCACAGGTCGAGTTCGCCGTCTATCCGCTTCTGTCTTTGAATCACAAGACGGTATGCCTTCCCTTTCCATTTCTCGATGAGAATGGAGGCCAGCTCAAACTCAATGCCGCCCAATTCCACTTTCTTCCAACCTCTGAGGGCAAAGATGTCATTGTAGAGCGAACTGCATCGGTTGGCACGGATATAGAAGGTCTTGCAGTGTTTAGCAATCTCTTCCACTATCTCTTCAGAACACGAGCCGCAATCAGCTCTGAAACGGTTGATAATAAGCTTGTTCTGTTCAAACCTTTCAAAGAACCTCTTCAGCGTGTCCTTCTGGTGGAAACGGACATTCGTGTTGCCATCGCTGTTCTCGATATAGACTATCTTGTCACCGATAACATATACGCCAGGCCTGTAGCCGAGGAACTTCTTGTAGGTCGGTTTTGCATCATACTTCTCCGTTTCAAGGAACTGATGGTCAAAGTCAACGTCATACCCCTCGCCCTCTTTCAGTTGCCCTGTGGACAATAGGCAATTGAGGAGCAGTGTATTCAGCTTGTCTGCCGTGTTGAAGTCGTAGGTCTTGCCAGTGTCGGATGTGTAGGAAATGTTATCCTGGGTCAGTTCCTTTATGGCTCTGAGAATCGTGTCGGCACTGCATGTGCGAAGTGTCGGATGAAGCGAGAGGTGGTACATCAGATGAGTGGTGACATCCTCTATGCATGAGCCGCCACAGAAATAAACGCTCATAAGCGAACGGATGATTTCGCTGTATTGATAACCATACAGCCTGCATCTCATACCGAGGGTTGAGTCGATTACAGATGAGAGATTGGAGTCAAATTGCTCCATTATTGAAAAAATTCCTCCAAAAGGAGAGAGTTTCTCAGATTTTATTGCTACCTTTGCCATGTCTGTCGGGTTTGATACATATTTTGATTTGCAACACTAAGATAGGTGAAAAATCTGACATAGCAAAATCCTGAGCAACTTTTTGTTGCTCAGGTACTTATAAAATAAGTTAAACTAAAATGCTGCGGAATTTAGGTTAAAAACAAACTCTCCATTCTCGTCCGACACAGTTCCCTGCCCTGTTTCTACAATCAAAATAGTGGCATAAGGCAAACTCGCTTCCGTTCCTTTCTCTATTATGTGGCCGGAAATTACATTACCAACTTTCACAGGATTTACATCTTCAGCATGTACAGTCATACCCGCACCCATCACCATGAGTACGAGCAATAAAATATATTGTTTCATTATTAAGTTGTCTTATTGTTAAATTATAAATAAAAGGATTCCATAAGCTCCCTATATCGCTTATTAAAAAG
>NZ_JADNJD010000040.1:0-2462 GCF_015554745.1 Anaeromassilibacillus sp. 1001302B_160321_C8
TGTAAGCAGTCAAGTGAAATACAGAAATTTTCGCCAGAAAATGCAGAGTTTTTCGGCGTCAATTTTCTCCTGTAATAGACCGGTGGTGTGCTAAACGGTAGCTGTTGCCGGTCATGTTAATAATTTCGCAGCGGTGGATCAGCCGGTCCAGGATAGCTGTTGTAATGGTTGCATCGCCCATGAAGTCTGCCCACTCGTCAAAGCCTTTGTTTGAGGTAATAATGAGTGAGGTTTTCTCAGACATGGATGACACGAATCCAAAGAACAGGTTGGCCTCTGCCGGGGACAATGGCATAAAGCCTACCTCGTCCACCACAACAAGCGCTGCCTTGCGGATATACTTCAGCCGTCGCTGGCTGGCCTTCGAGATTTCCACGGTTTTCAGTACAACCATGAGGTTGGACAGGGTTTCAAATACAACCGTGTAGCCCAGATCCAGTCCCCGTACCGCCAGAGCAATAGCCAGATGCGTTTTTCCAACGCCCGGCGGCCCCAGCAGGCAGATGTTGTAAGCCTGCTCCAGCCATGTCATATCACTTAGCCGGAGCATACGCTCTTTCGTGACACTGCGCTGAAATCCAAAGTCAAAGCTGTCTAAGCTCTTTTGGGCAGGCAGATTGGCCTTTCGGTAGCGGTTCAAGGTTTGCTTTTCTACCCGGAGCCGCATTTCTTCCTGTAAGAACAGCTCCACGCTCTCCAATGGGGTCAGATTGTCTCTGCCAGCATAGATTGCGTCAAAGTCCACCGGCTGGATTCTGAGGTCACTAAGGAGGTTTCGCACTCGTTCCAAAGGTGTAAGCATTTATCTCACCCCCATCTGTGCGTAGACTTCCAGTGGCCGCTTCTGGGTGGTCACATGGTATTTCAAATTGTCCACCGGGATTGCCGGAACCACAACAGAAGATTCCTGCGTTCCCTTGGTTTTGCCCTGGTGAACAAGGAAATCCTTGAGGATATTGGCGCTGTGCAGCGTGTTGTTCATACAGAAGTTGACACCTTCGAGAACATTTGCCACACCATACTGGTCAATAAGGGACTGTATAATCTTAAACTGGTCCCTGGAGTACCGGGACTTTTCTGTACGGATTACCTGCAGGAAATCCGTTGCCTGCCCCAGCAGAGCAGCATCCAGATCATCCTGTAGCTTGTCCAGTGCCGTAGTGCGGTCTCTGGTGTGGCTCTTGTTCTGAATGAGCAGTCCCCGACCTGTAGCAATACGGTGTTCGCAAATGGGTTCTCCAAATACAGTCTGGATGTACAGCATATTGTCTCTGGTTTCCAGCCGTACTTCCGGCTGCGTATTGTAAGTGCCCAGGGGAACGGAATAGCGGTTGCTGTTGTAGAGAATGGTATTGTCCTTGCGGACAGTCCGGCAAATAAACGGGTTGGAGGACTCATCCAAGCCAACCAGGGGACGCAAATATTCACGCTCTTCCTTGAAAACCTCAGCCGGGATGAGCTTTGTAGTGCCGTGCTCTTTAGCATTGGCGGTGCGTTCCAGCCATTCCAGACAGGCACCATTGAGAATGTCGTCATCCGAGTACATTCGGCAACTGAGAAAATTGCCTTTGACATACTTTACACTGTTTTCAATCTTGCCCTTGCTTTCCGGATCTGCTCCACGGCACAGGTAGATTGAAACACGGGTTTCCTGCCGGAACTTTTCAAATTCATAAGTGTAAATAATGTCTCCGGCGTTCTCACTGACACAGAGGATGCTGTCCTGGTCAAAGACCATCTCCTGCGGCATACCGCCGAAATAACGGAAGCAGTTGTGGCAGATTCGAACCAAGTCCACGGATGTAAACGGGCGGCTCTGCATCTCTGCGTACTTGTACCGGGATCGGGCCAGCAAGAAAACCGCAGCATACACCTTGGTCAAGCCACCGTCCACATTGGGCATGAGCTTCTGTCCAAAGTCCACTTGCACCTGCTGTCCCATGGGAAGCTCCGGGACAGCCTCGTAGTCACGGGGAGTCACAGTTTTCTTGAGGCCATATTCTTCTCGGAGCCTTTTGACATACCGAGAAACGGTGCGCTCCTTAAAGGATGCCTTGTAGTGCTCCTTTAACCAGTCACCGACCTGCGCTGCGGTCATGGCTGGATATTGTCTCAACCACAGTATGATCTGGTCTTTATAATCGTCCAGCTGGCTACCCCGTTTTAACTGCCGGGCCTGTGACTCGTATTCTTCTACGGTCATATCCCAGTACCGGTCAACAGTACGCCAGTTGATGTCGAGCTGCTTGGCAACAGAGTCTTTCTTGAAGCCACGCTCTTTTAATTGATGAATGGCATTGTACACTTTTATCTCCTTCATCTGAGCCACCTCCTCCGGCTAACACTATTGTATCAGCTGGCGAAAGGTGTGCAGTCAGTGGCGAAAAACTCTGCGCTTTATGTGGCGAAAAAGTGTGTACTTTTAGTGGCGAAAAACTCTGTACTTTATATTACCATTTACA
>NZ_JADNJD010000041.1:0-2140 GCF_015554745.1 Anaeromassilibacillus sp. 1001302B_160321_C8
ATTAGCAAACTCCCCATTATTAGATGAGAAACTAAAGTTTCCCACCCAAATAAATAGATAGAAAAATAACAGTTTGTCGAATTTTCTTTGTAAATTAGTAATCGCTAAAGAACTGATTTTAAAGACAAGACAACAAAACTGTTATGGAAGCAAAAATAGAGAAAATAAGTGAGTTATCCAAACTTTTGAGTGTTAAAACCCGAATGAGTGATGATTTATTTCATCTTTTTGGCAAGTTTGGCATCGGTCACCTATTATCTCGCCTTTCATTGGAGAAACAGGACGGAGTTTCGGCTTCGGAGTTGCTCCTCTCTCTTTGCCTCTTCCGCATTGTGGGCGAGAGCATCCATAGTATATGCAAACATAAGATATATGAGCTTTCAAATCATGGTAAGAACTGTTTCTATCGCATGATGATTCGCCCACAGATGGATTGGAGACGATTGATGAACCACTTTGCACTGCGTTATATGTGCCTATTGCGTAAGTATGGCGAAGTTCCTCAATCAGATACCACTACATGTTTCATTATAGATGACACCGTACTTGAGAAGAGTGGTGTGAGGATGGAGGGTATCAGTCGTGTTTTCGACCATATGAAAGGCAGATGCGTATTGGGCTACAAGCTGTTACTTTGTGCCTTCTTTGACGGCAAGACAACTATACCCTTTGATTTTTCACTACATCAAGAAAAGGGGAAGCAAGGCAACTACGGGCTGACAAGACAGCAACTCAAAAAGGCATATCACACCAAGAGGAACACCGGCAATCCTGATTATAAGCGCTTTCAAGAGTGTAAGATGTCTAAGCTGGAAGTTGCCATGGATATGCTTCGCCGTGGATGGAAGATGGGGTTACATGCGAAGTATGTGATTACCGATAGTTGGTTCACCTGCGAGCAACTTATGACATGTGTTAGAAGCATAGGTAAAGGGGCAATGCACTTTGTTGGACTTGCAAAAATGGGAAAGACAAAATACACTATATCGGGCAAAAAGAAAAATGCTGCAGAACTCATTGCCACCTATGAACGTGAACGAGGAAAGAACTGTCGTAAATACAAATGTCGATATATTCAGCTCAACGGCAACTTAGGAGATATACCTATCAGAATCTTCCTCATCAAGTATGGTAGAAACTCCGCATGGAACGTTCTGCTCACCACGGATACAACGATGTCTTTCGTAAAAGCCTTTGAAGTGTATCAGATTAGATGGAACATAGAGGTGATGAACAAGGAGACTAAGCAATATCTCGGATTAGGAGGTTATCAAGGTTGTGACTTTAATGGTCAGATAGCCGACGCAACGCTGTGTTACCTTACATATACCGTCATGGCTTTGGAAAAGAGATTCACAGAATATCAAACCATGGGCGAACTCTTTTCGGATATGGAGGGTGATCTCATGGCACTCACGTTATGGAAGCGAGTTCTTACCTGCATCGAACGCATTCTTCGCATTTTAGGAGAAATACTTGGAATGACGCCCCAATACCTTATGGCTACAATCAGCGGAAACGACAAAGAGATGAGCAAAATCCTTGTAATGGCTGAAGCGTTGGAAAAATGGGACGAAGTATGTGGATAGTCTGCATAACTTCTGTTAGGCATGTGTTAACAGTCAATGGATATGGGGGAAGACAGACAAAGGAAAATGAGAAAAGTTAGTGTTTTAAGGGGTGGGAAACTTTAGTACATAACTTTACGGAAAAATATGTTTCTAAAATATATAAATAGACAGCTGTGGGGAAAATGTGGGGAAAAATTAGATAATTAAAAAGGCTAAATGACTGGAAATAATCACTTAGCCTTTTAATCCGTACCCAGACCCGTACTTCGTAATTGCTGCGCCCATCATTCAAGACTGTCAAATCGGGTCTTTCCTGTCAAGCCAATGATGCCTATGCGTATGCCAAACACATGGATTACGGATTTCTCGTTCCGTGAACAAACACTTTATCCGCAACTCTGCTATGTGGTGTATTGGCTTAACTCCATTTCTATGGGCAACACTTTTGTTGCAGATTTCAAGCAGCTTTTATCGAAATACCCATCAGTAAGAACTCGTTTATTAGGCTTTCCTCATAATTGGGAACAAGAGCCTTTGTGGAGATAAAATAATTGCCCTGTTTCTTAAAA
>NZ_JADNJD010000042.1:0-2055 GCF_015554745.1 Anaeromassilibacillus sp. 1001302B_160321_C8
CCGCTGCCAATGATACACTACCGTTATCCGTGAACTTGATGGCGTTTGACAACAAGTTGTTGCCGATTTGCAGGATACGTTCCTTGTCGGTCAAAACCACCGCATCGGTGTGGCTCTCCACTATCAAAGTCAGCCCCTTGTTCATGGCAATGGGCATGAACTCCGTTTCAAGAATATGCGTGATTGCGGAAATCCTGCAAGGGGAAAGGTTGGGTTGCTCCTTGCCGTTGTCCAGACGGAAGAAATCCAGCAGCGTGTTGAGCATCTCCCGCATACGCTCGGAAGATTGCCGGATATTATCCACATACATGGTGCTTTTATCCGCGCTACAACTTTTCTGCATCAGTCCGGCATAGCCTCATTTTGTCAATCGTATTTTTTCGTGGTAGAAGTAGTTTACGATGACAGGTTTGCCTTTTTCCGAGCGTCCGTATGGCAGATCGTTTATACGATACGGGAAGCCCTGCTCCTTGGCGTAATTTGAAATGTCCTGCTCCAATGCCTGCCAGTATTCAAGCCTTTTTTTATTGTAAATTTCCTCGTAAAGCGGTATGAGGTCAGGATACTTCTCACGGATATACGTCATTATCCCGCCTTTGAACTGCCCGCGTAAATTCAGGTTTTCAAGCCAGATTAAATCAGCATAATCTTTTACCTCCTCTATTATTGCCTTTACGTCTGTTATTCTGGGGAATATGGGCGAGACGAAGCATACGGTGCGGATACCTGCCTCGTATGTCTGACGCATCGCTTTCAGACGGCGTTCAATGCTTACGGCGTTGTCCATATCTGCGCAGAACTGCTCGTCGAGCGTATTGACAGACCATGACACAGTCACTTTGGGAAAACTCTTCAACAGGTCGAGATCGCGAAGGACAAGATCGGACTTTGTGCATATCATAATCTCGGCATCGCTTCCTCGCAGCTCTTCGAGCAGCCTTCGGGTACGGTGGAATTCTTCTTCATACGGATTGTAACCGTCCGTCACAGACCCTATTACAACACGTTCACCGTCGTATTTATGAGGATTCGTTATCGGCTTCCAGTTTTTTACATCTAAAAACGTACCCCACGGCTCGGTGTGCCCGGTGAACCGTTTCATGAACGATGCGTAGCAATACCTGCAGGCGTGGGGACACCCTACATAAGGGTTGACCGAATATCCTCCCACCGGCAGAGAGGATTTGGTCATTACACTCTTTACATCTATTTCCTTTATTGTATCCATATTCATTGTATTCGTCTGGTAAATTGTTCCGGCAATTCCTGAATCATTCTTTCGTCGCCCATAATCGGCAGCAAATCCTCTTTCATGAACACCGGTATGCCATGAGCCTTTGCCTGTTCTGCAATGCTAAGCACCCATTCGGGGCGCGAATATGACTTTCCTTTTCGGTTTCCGGTCTCTGTGCCTATGACAATCCAGTCAATTCCCTCGAAATCAATCTCGCCGATATCATCGAAGAGAGGTTCAAACGTGACATGGTAGTGTCGTGCTTTGATATTCTTTTTCAAATCATCAATCCTCCTTTTCTCGGAACTGCGCGTAACGGTCACGCCCATCCATACGTTCTCGTCGTCAGAGGAGAAACTGATTTTGTCAGGGCGCTTCGTCAGAAAGATATAGGCGTGCTGGGGATTGCTGCTGATCCGCTCGAAAATTTCTGCGTTCCATTCAGGCTTCCAATCGGAGAAATCGCTCATTCCTGTCATGAGCCACACATGAGGACGGGACGTATCGATGATGCGCAGTTTTCGTTCCATGTATTCAGGCACGGAAAAGTCGTCGGTAATGTGGAAACGGCGGCAGTTGTTACGGGCATAGCAGTAAGGGCATCCTATAGTGCACCCTACCACTATGTTCATGTTTTTTATCAGGGATTTAATGCAGACACTCATAACACAACTGTTTCTCCGTCCTCCGGGATAATCAGCCGGCTCATGTCGGCTTCGTGATGCGTTGCCTCATTGCGCAGAATTGCACGGGTGGTCTGGCAATGGTCGATGGCATCCATGTGTACGGCTATCAGCTTGATATGCGAAGGCAATTCGTCA